>NZ_JBFTMA010001219.1:0-673 GCF_056396725.1 Bacillus sp. 05T31 | reverse complement strand
CCCATAAAAACTCAGTATATTAAGTTGTGTATATTTGACTATTAAAGGGAAATTACTCTTTTTTTTGTAAATAATAAAAGTGACTATGATACAAACCCACGCATTAATAGAAGACAAACATATACAGTATAGAGAGTTAAAAAGCTCTAAACTTTTCATATAAAGGAGATTATAAAATATGAGTGAACAATGCCCAATTAATGTACCRTGTCAGGTAGCGGGACAAACCCAAACACCATTAAGTGATGCAGCTGCAGCACCAATTCTTACTCCAGGAACACCGATTGTAAAAATACCAGTTGTATTAGCAGAAAGAACAATTCAAATTGTTGTAGAATCTGATATTTCATTAGATCCTCCAGCAACTGAGATTAAACGTGTGTTAAAAAATGTATTTTTAACACAATGTAAGTTAGTTCCTGTAGCATTTACTCCAGTAGATGCTACACCTTATCGCCGAGTTACAAGAGCAAAATTATTTGTACAAGGATATATTCGTAAAAATATTGAATATGCAAATGATGAGTGTAATGGAGTGCTATATGATGTAGCATTTACTCCAGTAGATGCTACACCTTATCGCCGAGTTACAAGAGCAAAATTATTTGTACAAGGATATATTCGTAAAAATATTGAATATGCAAATGATGAGTGTAATGGAGTGCTATATGAT
>NZ_JBFTMA010001218.1:0-677 GCF_056396725.1 Bacillus sp. 05T31 | reverse complement strand
GGACCTACTGGCAACACCGGGCCTACCGGTAATACTGGACCTACTGGCAACACCGGGCCTACCGGTAATACTGGACCTACTGGCAACACCGGGCCTACCGGTAATACTGGACCTACTGGCAACACCGGGCCTACCGGTAATACTGGACCTACCGGCAATACTGGGCCTACCGGCGCTACTGGACCTACTGGATTTAATCTTCCTGCTGGACCTGCATCTATTACCTTAACTTCTAACGCAACCACAGCGTGTGTATCCACCCAAGGAAATAATACTTTATTTTTTTCGGGTCAAGTATTAGTAAACGGTAGTCCTGCTGCAGGGGTAGTAGTCAGCTTTTCATTTAGTAACCCTTCTCTTGCCTTCATGGTTCCTCTTGCTACCCTCACTAATGCTTCAGGTAACTTTACCGCTGTATTTCTAGCCGCAAATGGACCTGGAACAGTAATCGTTACTGCTTCACTTCTTGATTCTCCTGGAACAATGGCTAGCGTCACWATTACCATTRTKAATTGTCCGTAAYGGTTTTATTTTTATCATTGTGATGTTCCTTTTAAATGAAGTCTTTATTTCTTAACACCCAACGAGAATGTACAACAAACTAAAAAGGCCTACTCACGCGAGTAGGCTTTTGAAAAAACTATGAAAGCTTCGTTAATAATTGATTTAAATCTTTT
>NZ_JBFTMA010001217.1:0-677 GCF_056396725.1 Bacillus sp. 05T31 | reverse complement strand
GATTCACCAACGGTGTATTTTTGCGAACATGATATGAAACACAGCTGTTTAATTGCTATCCCTTCATTTAATTGGAGTTTTCTTATGGATTACAAGATCGATTTTAAAGATGAAAGGCCGATGCTAATTAAAGCTTTATCTAAGTGTGTTAGTGATTACGATGCGGAAAGCATTGCTGATGTACTTTATGATTATGTGTTTAGTGAATTCAATTAAGTTTTTCATAACAACTTCATTAAGAAATGGGGAATGGAAAATGAAAAGGATAGCAAAAGAATTTTTAGAAATTACAAAAGATGTTTTTGAAAGACAAAGTACAGCCAAACCATGCATTTATTACTACAATGGTAAATTAGATTTCTCACCCGGTGATACGTTAAGTGGGACAGCGATGGTAGTGCACAATGGAGAAGCGGAAATTGTAAAAGATACGGGAGATTTAGCAGAGTTAACAAATGAATGGGAATTTGATTTTAAAGTTGCTGTTGAAATTCTTGCTGAATCCCTTGAAGATTATATTCTCGAAAAAGAAGAAGATAAAATGTTATAAAAGCGTTACTTGAGAAAAAGTAGGTGAAATCGAAATATGATTGAATCTGTAATGGATCAAATAAAATGGATTTTGTATATCGAAGCACTTTTCTTGATTTTATCCTATCGTGTATTTAGGTATGAGC
>NZ_JBFTMA010001216.1:0-678 GCF_056396725.1 Bacillus sp. 05T31 | reverse complement strand
GTATTATTTACTTACGACAATTTCATGACATAGGAAAAATTAAGCAAAACAGAATTGACTTTAAATGAAACAAAGAACTTATAATATGTTTTGTTTCATTTAAAGTCAATTCTGTTTTGCTTAATTTTTCCTATGTCATGAAATTGTCGTAAGTAAATAATACTTGCATATTTCGACAAAAGTTCATATAATAAGTTCATAAGAACCTTTAAAATGGTTTTAAAACAAATCTATCATTCTGAATTTACTAGAAAGRTAGATTTCACATATATCTATATAAAAGGAGAATGGATATAATATGTTGAAAAAACTTGTAGCAGTAATGACAGCATTCATGGTTATCTTTGGGGCTAGTAGCTTTATGTTCGTAGATCATGCGGCAGCGAAAAGTTACAAATCTGGTAAAAAATCATATACACCAAGTTCAGGTCAAAAGTCAAAAGTTGATTTAAACAAAAAAGATTCTAATGTAAATTCACAAAAAACAACGCCAGACTCAAAAACAAAAGCAACAAACACAGCACCAAAAAGTAATAAAGGTGGCTTTATGAAAGGCTTATTACTAGGTGGTCTTGGTGGTTTACTAATGGGTAGCTTATTTGCAAATATGGGAGCACTTGGTTCTGTATTAGCGTTTATGGTAAATATGTTAGTAATGGCTGGTATCGTAATGTTAGC
>NZ_JBFTMA010001215.1:0-679 GCF_056396725.1 Bacillus sp. 05T31 | reverse complement strand
GATTTAGCAATTGTTTCTCCACTTTCTGAACCATCTAAATATCGTTTCACCGCTTGGATTTTTTCTTTTGAAGAAAATTTAGCCATAAAAAATGCACCTCCAATTGTTAGACCGTGTCTAACAATTGGGGTGCACTTCAATTCGCGATAACCCTTTATTGTACATATGCAGTTAATGCTTCCAAAGCCTCTTCTGCATCTGAACCTTCTGTTGTGATTGTAATCATGCTACCAGTTCCGATTGCTAAGCTCATAATCCCCATTATGCTCTTTGCATTCACTGTCTTTCCATCTTTCTCGATGAAGATATCCGCATGAAAGCGATTTGCCTCTTGTACAAACAACGCAGCCGGACGTGCTTGTAAGCCGTTTTTTAATGCCACTTTAACCAGTTTTTGAACCACAGCTCCATTTCCCCTTTAACCTTTTATTTTTTTGCTACTGTTTCCCCCGCGCGTAATTTCTCTGCAATTTCATCGATTTTACGCAAACGATGATTAATACCCGATTTACTAATTTTCCCCCCGGATACCATCTCACCTAACTCTTTCAATGTTACATCTTGATAATCTCTTCGTAACTGTGCAATTTCTCTTAATTTATCTGGCAAAATATCAAGCCCAACCGTCTCATCAATATAGCGGATGTTCTCAATTTGCCTTAGCGCTGCACCGCTGCAC
>NZ_JBFTMA010001214.1:0-680 GCF_056396725.1 Bacillus sp. 05T31 | reverse complement strand
ATTCCGTATGGTGCCACAGCTGTTAAAGCTAATCCTGTTGTTAATGCTACTTTAGTTAATGTCTTTGTGTTTTTCATTTTTTCACCTCGTATAATTTTTGAAATAGAAAGCTTGCACAAAGTATACTGTCTATTTATGTCGAAAAAAAGAGAAAATACAAAATTTATGTAATGTTATGCAAAATTACATATATGTGGTCGATAAAATAAAAAATGAGCCCTTTTAGGTGCTCATCCAATTGGTTAGTCGTTAATTATCTATATTCATTCTAATTAAAGTACACTTATATCTTATTAACAACATAAAAAACCACTCTTTACTATTTTMAGAATAGTAGATAAATACTTTAGTGAGGCAACGCATATACAAGTTAGATTTTTCAATATAATTTTGTTATTTATGTCTATAGCTGCATGGATTGTAACGTTTTGAGACTGCTGAAGTCTTATATGAGTTTCAGGCTTTTTTATCTTGTCAAAAATATCTTTCAAGGATAAATTTGTCTCCCCTAAATATAGAAAAGGACATATCTATTGCATGTTATTAACTTAAGGTATGTTCTTTTAAAGCATATTATAAATATACATAGTGAGAAATGAAACAATAATTATTCAAATGAAAAATCCCCTGAATTTTTAAAGCGATTCAGGGGATTTTTTACCGATGATTCTCTATATTTC
>NZ_JBFTMA010001213.1:0-682 GCF_056396725.1 Bacillus sp. 05T31 | reverse complement strand
GTGTTATTGAAAGGGGAACAGGTGAAAAAGCGAAAGTTAATAATATCGATACCGCAGGCAAGACAGGGACTACCCAGCTTGTAAATGGACCAAGCACTGGTGCGAAGGATTCGTGGTTTGTTGGATACACACCGGATTTAGTAGGTGCGATTTGGGTAGGGTATGATAAAACGGATAGTGAGCATTATGTGCCAGGAGGCAGCCAAATTACAACGACAATGTTCCGGGATATTATGAAGAAAGCGAATGGAAATCCAACTCAAAAGGCATTTCAGTTATCACTAATACCTGAGGCGGATTATACAAAACAATTAAAAACGATTGAGGAAGAAAAACGAAGGAAAGAAGAAGAGAAAAAACGAAAAGAAGAGGAACAACAAAGAAAAGAACAGCAAAATGAATGGATAGATAAAGTGAAAGAGTGGATTCCATTTTGGTAAAAAAAGAGRCGAATAACGAGTTCGCCTCTTTTTTATGAGAAATGAGCGGTTTTATCTCGGTTCAAAATGTGGCAACAGAAAAGAAGTTAGGTGAGAATCGAGCTGCCTATAAAAATTTGATGGGTTTAACTTAATAATCCGTGGGGATGGGAAAAGCGCCACGGATTAAAGCTTCAGTTTATTTATTTAGCGTAACATTGGTCCTACCGAAGGATTKAGAATCATACGTGACGGTTATTATT
>NZ_JBFTMA010001212.1:0-682 GCF_056396725.1 Bacillus sp. 05T31 | reverse complement strand
CCTTATACTCTGAAGGCTAGTGGATATCCTGTACTCAGTTATAAAGGAAATGATAAATGGCAATACCTTGCGTATGGTGGGAATTACACTCAACCAGTTAATGTAATTATTGAAAGAAAAGGGCAGCCTAAACCTGGACAACCAATCAAAAAAGGTGAAGAGGTACACATTAAAGTTCAAAATAGTGCTTATTCAGGCTATGAATATTTAAAACTTCAARATRGTTATATCCATTTWGAYCAAAAACARAAYGCAAGTACTTTTAAATTTAATCATACACATAGCCCAGGCAGCTATGATTACCAGAGAGAATGGAACCTACAATCTGATGGTAACAATATAGGGTTGGATAAGGGTGGATCTGGTTATGTGACATATGGTAATGATGTGCAGGTATATCCTGTTGGTAATGGTAATGTGATTTTAGATAGATGGAGTTTCGACAAAGCTAAGTAAAAGGGAACGGTTTTGTTGCAAAGTTTAAAAAAACATCGGTAATGGACTGAACCCAAAAAGTTAGAAATAAGAATGTAGGCTGCTAATAGGGAATGAGTTCGATATTGAACTCATTCCTTTTAATGTATCCTTCATTCGTTTGTACTTGTAATCATAATCATGTATGTAAAAACCCATGGCTAAAGTAGTGGTTTTTTACTATGAAGATCTTGGAAAACATATACAC
>NZ_JBFTMA010001211.1:0-683 GCF_056396725.1 Bacillus sp. 05T31 | reverse complement strand
GGCATCAGATACGTGGGCAAGACAATGAGCCCATCCTTTATTTTCAATATAGCCTCGAAAATCCATTTCTAAGTTTGTGTATGTAATGAGTTTGTTTTTTATTTCTTCGATATCCTCCTCTGTAAAAAAGTAGTGCGAGTTAGCGAATTGGAGTATTAATGCAAGTAACGAAACAGTATAAGAACGTGTGAAAACCCCATCTGTAAGTGGGGAGTGAATGTCACAATATAAATACTCATCACTTAAACAAGTTTGTAGAAGTAATTTCAGTTGATCGTCCATAAGGAATTCATGATGAATGAAATGTGCAAAACATTTATATATAAGTTGGTAACGAACGTAACTATCAGTTGTTCCGATATACTGAAGCATATTGAGCGTTAACTCATTAATATCTATATGTTGCAGTTGCGTATAGTCATTTTGTTGTATAAGCTCTAACTGTTGTTGCAATGCTGTAATATCCAATGGAGAACCTCCTCCGCACTTTAAAGATGCRATGTTTTCTAGTATTCTATATATTCAAGGACAATCCTGCTCATGCAAGGAGAACAAGTAGAAATTCGAGTAYGACATAGATGAGGGAAGTATATGATGACTATAGAACAGTTAGAAAAACATTTTAAAATAAGAAAAAATGCTTCTTCTATAATGATAAAAGAAAATGATGCAGAGGTTTTTAC
>NZ_JBFTMA010001210.1:0-685 GCF_056396725.1 Bacillus sp. 05T31 | reverse complement strand
AATTACCCCTTTATAATTTATTTAGTAAAGGCGATTGTAATAAGAGGACTGACGCTCTTTTACTTCGTCCATAATAATTTTAATTTGTTGTTCACGTAAGATTTCAGCTTTTGAAGATTTACGTTTTTGAATGGTGATAGTTAAAAAGAAAGCTTTGAATTTCATTAGGATATTGCCCCTTTAAAAAAAATTTTAATACATTTGTGTATAATACGAACTTTTAATGTCCGTTATTTTATCCATAGTTTGTTTTAATTGTTGTTTACGAAAGATTTCAGCTTCAGATAACGTTTTTTTCTGAAGTGCTGTCGTAAAAAAGAAAATATGAAAAGTCATGGACGAATTCCTCCTTTCGAAAAGGAATTACAGGTGATCGCAATAAAGCACTTGGCGCTCCTTAACATCATTCATAGCTTTTGTAATTTGCTCATTATGAAGAATTTCAGCTTTGGAAAGTGTATTTCTTTGAATCGTAATACTTAAAAACAATACGCTAATAGTCATCGAATGTTGCTCCTTTCTTTAAAAAATAATGTATGAGACTAAAAAATCGCACGAAAAAGCCACAGGAAGATATCGTTTTCCTATGGCTGGGCGTGAAAAAGCCACAGGAAAGTATACGACCTCCTGTGGCGAATTTATGAATTAATAGAAATAAAGTACGATTTTCAATTCTCCRTTAGGG
>NZ_JBFTMA010001209.1:0-689 GCF_056396725.1 Bacillus sp. 05T31 | reverse complement strand
CCTGCCCATCAACTTAAGAAAACAGATCCACCTTAAACGAAAAAATGAGCTTTTTTATTGCAAGTTAGGGCAAAACCTCATTCTGGAGGTAGCTCTATTTTCTTAGCTTGATAGCGATGTGATATAAAATTAAGATTGTTCAAGTCAGAGCAAGGCACTCTATGATTGATTTCATTTTATAAGGAATCCACTGCAGAAAAAGAAAAAGAATTCAAATTAACTCCACACAACACCTCGCCTCTCGTATTCCATTCTATATTCAACAGCAGCTGCAATTTTGGAACTTGCGAACCTTTCCGTGATCCAAAGACCTAAATCAATTCCTGAAGTAACTCCTCTTGCAGTAATAATATCGCCTTGATCCACAATTCTGTAATGAAGAAGTTCTGCTCCATATTTACTAATTTCATTTTGCGCCAAATGATGCATTGTTGCCTTTTTATCATTCAATATACCGGATACAGCTAGTAACATACCTCCTGTACAAACTCCAGCAACAATTGTTCCTTCATCGTGCATCTCTCTAATCATTTTGGTCAAAGTTCCAATCTCTGCTTGCTTTCGTGCCCCATGTTCAGCTTTATGATTCCAGCCACCACCAGGTACAATTAACAAATCTGGACGATTATCCATTCGTAAAAAATCATKTAGTTTAACCGTAACTCCAAACGAAGTAGTAACCTCATGCT
>NZ_JBFTMA010001208.1:0-692 GCF_056396725.1 Bacillus sp. 05T31 | reverse complement strand
TAATGTTACGAATTATTTTTGATACAGTATTTTGTTACAGCTAGTTCAATGGTTAGGATATTTCATATTTTTAAATACAAAACGTAACAAAAACGGTCGTTTTTGTTACACGGATGGGTATGTTATAATGAGTTACCCTTAACCAAATCTACATATAGGAGGCGTTTGAGTGAACTTATCTCAAGAAAAAAATCTAAAATTAATGATGCATACTATTACTTTATTATCTTTCATCATTCTCACTTTTTTTAGCATTACAATTTTTTATGTATCGTTCATTTTTTATTTCGTATTCAAATCAAAAGAACTTCGTATAATAGCTATTGAAACAGCCGTTTATCAGCTATTCACTTGGATTATTGTATTGATTTGGAATACTTTTGTAATGAGGATTTTAATGTTTTCTATGTTCCATTTCGATATGAATGCGAGTAATATGTCAATGATATTGTGGACAGCCCCATTATATATAATCCTAACTATTTTATTATTTTTCGGGCCTCTTAAAGGAATTTTATATGTATTACAAGGAAAAGATTTTCATTATCCAATTATCTCCAAATGGATTAGCAAGTAAAAAATAAATAAAGAAGAATCCAGTAAATTATGGATTCTTCTTTATTTTGTATTTATTGTCTATTTATGAAATATAAACTCATATTTTGTGATGAAATATAAACTCATATTTTGTG
>NZ_JBFTMA010001207.1:0-692 GCF_056396725.1 Bacillus sp. 05T31 | reverse complement strand
TTCTGCCCATCAGGTAGCATAGCGAAAAATTTAAAACCCGTCAGGGTTTATTTGATGTGCCTACTTTTATGCTATCTATAAAAGATAATAAAAGACTACGTGAAAAAACCACATTTTGTATAAAAAGATACCTTAAGTTGATGGATGTGTGGTGCTACCCCATTAATTATAGACAATTCTAAGGTGCTATTTATGTAAAGTAAAAGTATGATAAAGCGTTATAAGTAAAAATATATTAAATGATTCATCATACAATTCTATGGTATGTATTCGTGGTGGTAGTAATTTATCAAATGTAATCTCAGCTATCTTTTTATGTTCACTTAAAATGTAGGCTGTATGATCCAACATATTTCGTTTGATTAGATAAGTAATATCATTCATAACAAAAGAAAAATCATGAGCTATACTGATGTTAGCTACAGCTTTCAGCAATAAAGAAGATGCTCCTTTATCAGTTTGATACAGTACATTCCATTTACTACGATTTGTTAGGAGTATAGATTTAGCTTCAGCTTTTTTATTTCCTTCTATATCAGTAGTAGTAACATGAAGAAACCAATTATGAAATATAAGATCCACAATATACTCTAATTTATTCGTAAAAACACGTTGTATATATCCTAACTTTTTATTCTCTTGGTTATAAATATCTAACTGTTTAGTAGAGTTTTTAACTAGTAAGGTCATAT
>NZ_JBFTMA010001206.1:0-693 GCF_056396725.1 Bacillus sp. 05T31 | reverse complement strand
GTGTATGTTCATGGTCAAGCAGTAGGAGAAGTGATGTTTTACGGACCTGGAGCTGGGAAGTTACCAACTGGTTCTGCTGTAGTAAGTGACATTATTTCAATCGTTAAAAATATGAATCAAGTTCCGAAAAATAAAAGTGTATTAAAAGAACCGGAGCCGTATGAATTACAAGGAGATGAAGAAGTAGTCTCGAAATACTTTTTGCGTATTTCATTACGAGATGAGCCTGGAATGTTTAAAAAAATAACAGAATGTTTCGTTRRTTATTCTGTRAGTTTAAAAGAGGTWATYCAATTACCTTTGAATCGTGARCTTGCAGAAGTCGTTGTWGTGACRCATCRMACTTCAAAATATCAATTCGAACRAGTTTTAGGRGCGATAGAAGATGTCGCAAGTGAAATAAACAGTTACTACATTATTGAGGAGGAAAAACAATATGTATAAAGGACTATTAAACCAGTACGCTTCTTATTTACCGGTGAATGAAAACACACCTGATGTCAGCTTAATGGAAGGAAATACACCCCTTATTCCATTATTAAATATATCAAAACAATTAGGGATTCAGTTATACGGAAAGTATGAAGGAGCGAATCCAACAGGTTCTTTTAAAGACCGTGGTATGGTAATGGCAGTCGCAAAGGCGAAAGAAGAAGGTTCAGAGGCTATCATTTGTGCATCTACAGGTAATAC
>NZ_JBFTMA010001205.1:0-698 GCF_056396725.1 Bacillus sp. 05T31 | reverse complement strand
CTGCTAGTCGACTATGATAATTTTTGGTTATAATAATAAAGGAATTATTAATTGTATCGGTTAGGGGCGCAGCAAATATGAAAACAGTCGTTGTCATCGGTGGAGGTATTACTGGACTTTCTACTATGTTTTATTTAGAAAAATTAAAGAAGGATTATAATATAGATTTAAATTTAATCCTTATTGAGAAAGAAGAGTATTTAGGTGGTAAAATCCACAGTGTGGAAGAAAATGATTTTATTATGGAATCTGGAGCAGATTCTATTGTAGCTCGTAATGAACATGTTTTGCCGCTTGTAAAAGATTTAAATTTAGAAAATGAAATGGTATATAACGAAACAGGTATTTCTTACATATACTCTGATAACATATTACATCCAATTCCTGCTGACACTATATTTGGGATTCCTATGAGTGTTGAATCATTATTTAGCAGTACGCTAGTCTCAAAAAAAGGGAAAATCGTTGCTTTAAAAGATTTTATTACGAAAAATAAGGAGTTTACAAAGGATACATCACTTGCTGTATTTTTAGAAAGCTTTTTAGGGAAAGAATTAGTGGAAAGACAAATTGCACCTGTGCTTTCAGGTGTATATTCTGGTAAATTGAAGGAGCTTACAATGGCATCTACGTTACCATATTTACTTGAGTATAAAAATAAATATGGAAGTATTATTAAAGGTTTTGAAGAGAATAAA
>NZ_JBFTMA010001204.1:0-698 GCF_056396725.1 Bacillus sp. 05T31 | reverse complement strand
TCTTATGTCTATGACATTTACGACCGTTCTTTTTGAGCATTTGATAAAGGCGATGCAGAATTTTTAAAAGTTCTTCTGTGCCAACAGCTATCGCTTGAAACAGTAACGGAAAGTAATCCTTAATCATATAAATCGCTTTGTATTCACTCAGCTCCTGCTTTKTYTTTTCAAGCAGAAACTGWCGCATTTGAAACATCGTAGAAGAACWGAGGAGAATGCCRATKAGTTGTCCATATAAATGGCACTCTAGGCGTTCTCTTTTTATATTTTGACACTCATCAATTTCAAAGAATGACTTCCACGTTTTAAACAAAATTTGTCGGGTAAAGAACTGGCGCGGTATCAGTTATGACCCGTCTCCAGCCCCTCCCCATAAGAACTGCTCGTGAAGTTTTCCCTCAAGCAACTCACCCCATAAACTTCATCAAAAGGGTTATGAGACCTATCAGATGGCAGACACTTTTATCAATATCTCCCTGAGCTTTCGAGAGGACGAACTTTCCAGTCCCAATAGAGTCCTAGTACACCATAGAGATATTCATTACTCCATCTCTGCCATCCAATGCTACGCTTTTGTCGCCGTTTCCTTCTCGTCAATAACGTACGGACTTTCATCTCTGTATAGTCCCGTACTTTACTAAAAGCTCGACTAGAATTCCCAACCCGGAAGTAATTCACCCATCCAATCAGTACAGTAT
>NZ_JBFTMA010001203.1:0-699 GCF_056396725.1 Bacillus sp. 05T31 | reverse complement strand
GTATACATTCGATGTCATCTTTGAACTACTGTGTCACCAAAATTTCTATTTGTCTAATTTAATTATTGCTATCATATTAATCTTAATATTTATTAACGTTAAAGAAAACTATAATTGAAACGAAACCGTTGTGAAGCTACATTTTTCATAAAAAATTAGAGCACCCTGCTATTGGATGCCCTAATGTGATTAGAGGTTTTTTCTGAGTATTTAGTAGGACACGAAGATCTTGTCCTATTACATACTATATGCTTGTACTTATTACATTGTGCACTAGAAAGCACAATGTCTAGATGCCAAATAGATACATACACATTGGAGTAACTAACACGCTAGAAAAGACCTTTCTATATCCATTCATTCTTAATAGCCTACATTATTACTAATAAAATTTTCTCATACTTTCATTGTACAATTGCTTTATTTATAAACAAAAAACATCCCCATGGATGTTTTTTATCTAATTACCTTTAAACTTCCATAAATTTAGCAGGTACACCAATTTTTTCAACTACAGAAGATATATTAGTAGGGTTAATCATTACATTTTCAATACAAACTAATTTATTTTCTAATAATCCATTCTCTGTAGTAATAAACTCTTCAAATCGTTCTAAAGTCATTGAGAATTTGTGCTCACTTCCACCATTCATACTGACTTTTACATACTTCATAGTGTCACCGCCTCTCTTAATTATC
>NZ_JBFTMA010001202.1:0-701 GCF_056396725.1 Bacillus sp. 05T31 | reverse complement strand
GGCTAGCGGTGGTTATAGTACTTATTTAGATGTTTTTTTAAAAACGGAGTTTGATAACGATTGGTATAATGTTCAAAGGTATTTAGAACGATTTGCGGTAAGTTTTTCTAACCATTTTAATTCTTTATATAAGGATGTATTATTTGATGAGTTAGGAATTGATGTTGGGATTGATGAAAACCAAAAATTGTGGTTGTTTGAGGTGAATTGGAGACCAGGYGTACCTAATATATTTAATCTTGAATTAGATGTAGCTAGAAATTTAGTTCACTATGCTAGATACTTAGCTGATAAACATAAATAAGAAAAGAAAAATAGAAATATATATATAAACWGAAAATTACGAATTTAAAKMAAAYGYAAAATAACTCCAAAATATACAATAGAAGTTGMTTTTGGAGTTATTTTTTGTTTACCTCACTTCACTTTTTTCCCCTTCTGTGAATCAGATAAAGCCTTTAAGGCTTCATCAAATTTCCGTCTGATATGCGCCCAACAGCCGCTAGTCCATCAAATGATTTACGTAAATATGTTACCCCTTGTGCAAGATATACTTTTTCAATCGACAGATGATTATATAAATCGAGGGATTGGCTATAGTATTTTCTATAAAGGAGACGTCGTATGCGGTGCATCATCGTATAGTATTTATGATGATGGGATTGAAATTGAAGTTGCTACCAATCTGGATCATATAAGAA
>NZ_JBFTMA010001201.1:0-708 GCF_056396725.1 Bacillus sp. 05T31 | reverse complement strand
CTGTTATGACAATGCCGTTATTGAAAATTTCTTCGGTATCATGAAATCGGAATTTCTGTATCGAAAAGAATTTGAAAGTATAACACATTTCAAACAAGAATTAGCAAAGTATATAGAATACTATAATCATAAAAGAATTAAGGCAGCCTCTAGGGTATGAGCCCGGTACAATACCGGGCTCATACCCTAGAGGCTGCCTAATGAAACGACCTGTCTAACTTTCGGGGGTCACTTCAGTTAYCCTTAACGGCTTTTTGYTTATGCTGTTAAATCTCGTTTTATAAATACAGTATAGGAAACCCCTAAAAATACAGCTAAGTATAGAAGAAGCATACAAGAAGCAAATGGGAATGTTACTCCATCAATAAAGCTTCCACCCTTTAAAAGCCCATATAAATCTGTATTCGCTGGTAATAAATATTTCGCCCATTCATATCTTGCTGCCGGAATTAGCGCTATTCCCCCTGATAATGCAAGAAATAAAGAAATCCCGATTGCACCTCCGCTCGATCTCGTTAAAACGGAAATCATAAAGGCAAATGCAGCATACACAAGAGTTGGTAACCAAGATAAAATATAATATTTACTTGCTTCTACGAAAATATTTTGTTTTATTATATTTCCATTTTGAACGACAAATTCAGCCCAAGCTGGTTGTTGGAATTTATAAATAATCAACCCGCATAATACGGAAAAAATCATATATAT
>NZ_JBFTMA010001200.1:0-713 GCF_056396725.1 Bacillus sp. 05T31 | reverse complement strand
GTAGTACCTTGTAAAGTATTTGTAAGGAACGCTCTTTGATTGATCTCCTTTTTCAAAAATTAGTGAGTTAGCCATAATATCTCTATCTACAAAACTCCATCCATCTTGCTCCATCATATCGATAAAAGGTTCCATTTTTCCGCGCTTTACTAAGTAGGGGTATTGATTATCTATCGGTTCTACTTCCACCATTTCTTTATCTTGAATAACCATCTTAGACATAGCTAAAGCAAATGGAACTGGGTTTCCTTCTTGGAGAATAACATCCCTTTTATAAAAAATAAATATGGATAGTGAGGTGCATACTAGCAATGTGAATATAAAGAATTTTGACTTAAACAAGTGGTTCGCATCCTTTATTTACAAGCTTATACTACTTTCAATGTATTACTAGAAATTCCCTTCTAAAAAAGAATGAACAAAAGTTCAAAAGTGTATTTACATTTGTTCAACTAAGGGTTAGAATGAAGTTGTTAAAAGATATGAGGAGTGAAGATAATGAACATTGCAAAGTTAATTGATCATACAATTTTAAAACCAAATTCTACAAAAGAAGATGTTATGAAAGTAATCGAAGAGGCAAAGCAATACAAATTTGCTTCAGTTTGTATTAATCCTACATGGGTAAAGCTAGCTGCTGAAGAATTAGCTGGACATGATGTAGACGTTTGTACTGTAATCGGTTTCCCATTAGGAGCAAGCACTACTGAAAC
>NZ_JBFTMA010001199.1:0-716 GCF_056396725.1 Bacillus sp. 05T31 | reverse complement strand
TTCATACTGTCTACTTGACAGGGGTAAGACCAAAGGAGGGCTTTTTAGTTTATCCTAATTTTTTTGAAAGAGTTTCAATTGTTTCATATAGTCGATAGCTTTTGTTTTATTTCTTTGCTTAGAAACATATTGTGCCTCGTTTAAATCTCTATAATAATTATTAAATATTTYTTCAGAAAGWATKCCRTCAGAGAWAGCTTTTTTWACYGCACAKTGTGGTTCATTTGTATGCGAACARTTAGAAAATTTACATYTCCKAGATATAYYCGCWATATCTTCATACCCAAAATCAGAGTTACCTTTATGATTTATCAAGTCAAATCCCATTTTACTAATAAGTAATCCCTCCACTTTTGAAAGAGTTTTGTAGAATCATGCAGTCAAATTATATTGCTTTTAAGATATGTCTATTTTAATAGACTATATTTCCGTAAATCGATTTCTCTATATCAGGGAGAAGTGTGTATATGCTCTTACCAATTAAAGCTTCTAATTCTTTCTTAATTGCATAGAATCCCTTCCAATGTAAAGAAGTATGAGAGGTTGTGCCATGACGTAAACCAACTGAAATCAATCTTTTTTCAAGAGTAGTAAAGCCTTCGGCATCAGCAAGTGCGTCACAAAGGGTAATCACCTTATTGTATAAGTCGTAGTCACTGTTTTCATTCAATATTTCAATTAATCGGCTTTCCATATAATCAGGAACAATGCTCCAC
>NZ_JBFTMA010001198.1:0-716 GCF_056396725.1 Bacillus sp. 05T31 | reverse complement strand
AAGTTCATTTTTATGATTTTTGGGGAAGAATGTGCTTCTTAACTTGATACCGCAAAAAAACAAACAGGAATGACTATTAAGTCATTCCTGTTCCTTAAAGAAACATTCTATGGTACTAGCAACTGCCTTGAATGCTTCACCTTGGACACTAGAAATTAATAATCCTCCAATTATATTTTTCTACTGTGAATTTACACTATCCCAGTTATCATCCCAATTTTCAGTAATATGCTTATAAGCTTTAAAAGGTTTATCACGACTTGGTGAAACATATTTTAAAGCATCTATCAACTCTACAAACTCCAAAATACTTCAGGCCCTTCTTTTAGAACTGGAGTTACCTCTTCGTTGCGAGATAAAACTTCCATTTAGGTGGTGCTATTAAATTTTAAAASCWAAAACAAGCATAACCCCGTTCTAAWTTTAGGACGGGGTTAAAATATAGTTGTTTAATTTCCAATATAAGATACTTCACTGTACTCAAAAATATAACAATAAAGTCGATTAAAAATCTAAGGTTTATTCAGGCGCCCGATTGCGGAAAATCAAGAAAATGATTATGATTGCTGCCTATAGCTTGTTGAACTAACGCACCCATTACTTTAAGTGAATTGATTCACAATCTCACCGGAAATTCACTTGAAAAATCTGAATTAACTTAATAAAAAAAGGACTCCCTTTTTGGGACTTAATAAAAAAAGGACTCCCTTTTTGGG
>NZ_JBFTMA010001197.1:0-717 GCF_056396725.1 Bacillus sp. 05T31 | reverse complement strand
AAATGATGCTGCTTTATCGTATGGTTTGTTCTTCCGTCCTCATCCACTTGATCAGGACGATATTCTAATTCAATCGTTACGCCGCCTCGTTTTGATAATTCACCAGTCGATCCAAGCGTAATAGCGTGCAACTCTTTTAACGATGCATAACCATTCGCTTGCACAGTTTCAAACTCTTTCGCACTAACCGTTCTCGTCTTAACTAAAACATCTGGCATTAAAAACGCACCGCGAATTAAAATGTTATGATGCTGCAATTTCTTCCGGAGCATCTCACGCAAATATAATGCGATTTGTAAAAACATCCCTGAGCCTGTTCCGCCGGCTAGTGATGTTACAATAATGACACGTACACCATATTCCGTCTGATCACTTGTAACTGGAAAAATCTTCTCGATTTCTTGCCAAAACGATGTGAGTTTATCTTCTTTCATCGCAGCACGTAACGCTAACCGTGAAATGACGCGTAACTGTCCAGCCCCTTCTGTTAACGGTTTATCAAGTATAGTCGGGTCCATCGGAAACCACTCTGGAATCGTTGGATCTCCCGCAATATACTCTCTCGGTGTTTTACTCGAGCTCGTTTGCGTCTTAAACTTCCGAATATGATCAAATTTACTCAATGTATTCACATCTGTATCAAATACATGCATCGCTACCTTTTTACGACGCTCCTCAGGTAATCTTTCATATATTTGATGTGTGACAGTACTACCG
>NZ_JBFTMA010001196.1:0-718 GCF_056396725.1 Bacillus sp. 05T31 | reverse complement strand
GTTCAATTTCTAGATTTACACGAACAAAGACATCTTACACAGCTAAAAGAAGCGAAACATGCAATTTTACAGCGTTAAAATGAAAGAAGTGGGGAACCGCTTCTTTTCTTTTTTACTCATGCATAGTTTTCTTTCTCATTTTGGAATACTACATGGAGAAAAGAAAAGAAGGAGTTGAAAAACATGTCAAAGAAAAAGAGAGAAGAAGAGCGCGCCTGGAAAGCTCGGAAAGAAAATCAAAAGCCGCATGGGAAAGTGAAAGCTTTTGCAGAATTAGTTGAAGGAACAGAAAAAACGTGATGAAGTTCATCACGTTTTTTGTATGAGTGGGAAAGTTAATAAGAAAGTTGTACCTGTACCTTTTTCGCTTATAATATCAATCTTTCCATCCATTGCTTGAATGACGCTGAAGACGACCATCATTCCGAGTCCGGTMCCTTTTTCTTTCGTTGAGTAGAAAGGTGATCCAAGGCGTTTTATTTGTTCTTGATCCATACCAACTCCTGTATCTTTTATATATAATTGTATATGTTTATGGTCTGGAACTAATGTAAGAATAAGGTCGCCACCTTTAGGCATAGCCTCAATACAATTTTTAAAAATATTTAATAAACATTGGTTCAGTTTTTGCTTTTCGCCAGCGATAAAGAAAGATGTACTTTGTTTTATATAATTTATACGAACATTTGCTAAATTGGCGAGAGGTGTGATCAAAGAC
>NZ_JBFTMA010001195.1:0-721 GCF_056396725.1 Bacillus sp. 05T31 | reverse complement strand
GATAAAGATAAAATGCAGATAATGTCGATTTTGTTTAAAAATGATAAAAACGTGTAGAATGAAAATTCTACACGTTTTTATTTAAGTAGAAGAAAAATAACACTCCATCTTCTGTAYTCGAAACACCATATTCCGCACCATGCAGCTCTAATATATTTTTTGAAATAGCAAGGCCCAATCCTGTTCCACCTTTGGAGCGTTGACGAGACGTATCTCCTCGATAAAAACGATCCCATATTTTCTCTACATGTTCTAGTTCAATATGTGCTCCTTTATTTTCTACACATACTTTTACACGTTCATTCTCTTCTATTGTAGAAATAATAATATTCTCCTGTTCTGGTGTGTAACGAATCGCATTCGTAATAAAGTTAGTCACCACCTGCTCTATTCGATGTGGATTTGCAACTACCTCAATTTTAGAAAGTTGTTTATGCACATGTAATTGCTTAGCTGTTATATCCGAAGCTAATTGCTCACATATATAATCAATCATCTCATCAATATGGAAAACATCCATTTCCATCTTATACGTACCAGACTCGAATTTTGCTAACTCCAGCATATCAATAATAAGCATATCCATTTTATCTACTTCTTTTGACATTGCTTTAAAGTAATACTCCTTTTTATTACTAGCAACACCATCCTCCAAAATTGAAATACAGCTCTTCATAATACTTAAAGGTGTTTTTAACTCATGTGAAAAACTCATGTGAAA
>NZ_JBFTMA010001194.1:0-723 GCF_056396725.1 Bacillus sp. 05T31 | reverse complement strand
TATAGCCAAGCGGTAAGGCAACGGACTTTGACTCCGTCATGCGCTGGTTCGAATCCAGCTAGCCCAGCCATTTACGAGCCATTAGCTCAGTTGGTAGAGCATCTGACTTTTAATCAGAGGGTCGAAGGTTCGAATCCTTCATGGCTCACTTTTGTTTTTTCCGCGCGGTCGTGGCGGAACGGCAGACGCGCTAGGTTGAGGGCCTAGTGGGGGAAACCCCGTGGAGGTTCAAGTCCTCTCGGCCGCATCAAAAAATCTTTTAAAAAGTACTTGCATTTGAAAATGTAGTATGGTAAGATAATTGAGTCGCCAAAATACAACGACGAAAAAACATCATGAATAAGCGCCCGTAGCTCAATTGGATAGAGCGTTTGACTACGGATCAAGAGGTTAGGGGTTCGACTCCTCTCGGGCGCGCCATAACGGGAAGTGGCTCAGCTTGGTAGAGCACCTGGTTTGGGACCAGGGGGTCGCAGGTTCAAATCCTGTCTTCCCGACCACGCGGGTGTAGTTTAGTGGTAAAACAAGAGCCTTCCAAGCTCTGGTCGAGAGTTCGATTCTCTTCACCCGCTTTTAGTTCTTTGAAAACTGAACGAAACAAACAACGTGAACGTCAATTTTTATTTTTAGATGCTAGACAAACTAACTTTATTGGAGAGTTTGATCCTGGCTCAGGATGAACGCTGGCGGCGTGCCTAATACATGCAAGTCGAGCGAATGGAT
>NZ_JBFTMA010001193.1:0-727 GCF_056396725.1 Bacillus sp. 05T31 | reverse complement strand
CAAGGTTGTATTCTACCACTGAACTACTTCCGCAAGACATGTTTGAGTTATTTTATTAAAAGTGCGGGTGAAGGGAGTCGAACCCCCACGCCAAAGGCGCTAGATCCTAAGTCTAGTGCGTCTGCCAATTCCGCCACACCCGCATATTTCATTAAAATGGTGAGCCATGAAGGATTCGAACCTTCGACCCTCTGATTAAAAGTCAGATGCTCTACCAACTGAGCTAATGGCTCGTACAATTAAAAACTGGTGCCGACTAGAGGACTTGAACCCCCAACCTACTGATTACAAGTCAGTTGCTCTACCAATTGAGCTAAGTCGGCTAAATGGTGGAGGATGACGGGATCGAACCGCCGACCCCCTGCTTGTAAGGCAGGTGCTCTCCCAGCTGAGCTAATCCTCCGAATTGCCTGGCAACGTCCTACTCTCACAGGGACAAGGTCCCAACTACCATCGGCGCTAGAGAGCTTAACTTCCGTGTTCGGTATGGGAACGGGTGTGGCCTCTCTGCCATCATTACCAGACTGTATTCATTTAAGACAAGAATTATTATAACTCATTAACTTTTGAAAGTCAACAGTTTTTTATATTCTTTCAAAACTAGATAACATTGCTTCATATTATATGGTTAAGTCCTCGATCTATTAGTATTCGTCAGCTCCACATGTCACCATGCTTCCACCTCGAACCTATCAACCTGATCATCTTTCAGGGATCTTACTAGCTT
>NZ_JBFTMA010001192.1:0-729 GCF_056396725.1 Bacillus sp. 05T31 | reverse complement strand
ATGTAATGGATTGCTCTCTTAAGCAATTAACAGTTATGTGACCTTTTTCTGTGAGGTGCAGAAAAAGTTCTCTTCTATTTTTTTCATTTACTTCACGATAAACAAGCCCCTTTTTTACTAACTTATCTACCAATCTACTTACAGTTGAAGTCTCTAATCTAAGTTTATTGGATAGTTGCCAAACAGTTAATTTTTCCACCTCTAGTTCCTCTAACGCCATCATTTGAGAAGTTGGTAAAGGTTTTTCAAATGGTCCATTGGGCAAATTTTGAGATTCAAAAACCCCAGTTATTATAATCATTTTCTTAATATCTGTTCTTAGTTTTAAGGCATCTTCTCTTTTCAAAAAGGTCACCCTCCTACAACTAATGTATCATACATCAATTGTATTATACATGAATATGTTTTTTTCACAAGCTTAACGTAAGCCAATATTACAACATGGACGAGATATTTCTTCTTGTTAAAATGGTATAAGTGGATTGTTTTCTACAAATGGCAGAAGATCAATTATGTATCAGGGGCCTTTATGGGGTACCGCTCATCGCAATCAAGCTAAGAAAATAAAACTACCATAAAAACGAAAATTTGTGACAACTTGCAACAAAAAACTCATAATTTTTGGGGGAATTCTAAATTCTTAAGTTGATGGGCATGGGGCACCATATCAAAAAAGAAAATTGTAAGTTTAGACACATTTTAGATACAAAATAACCGATTCCTTATACG
>NZ_JBFTMA010001191.1:0-730 GCF_056396725.1 Bacillus sp. 05T31 | reverse complement strand
CTCCACCGCTACATTGGATTTTAGCGGATAAATGGGGAGATTGTATTGTACTGGAGCCGACAAATGAAGGATTAAAAATGTATGACAACCCACTAGGAGTGATGACGAATAGTCCGGAGTTTAATTGGCATTTGCAAAATTTAAGACAATATATAGGCCTTAAATCGCAGCCATTCGCGCCAACTGAGTGGAGTAACTTGCCATTAAGTGCTTTTGGTCAGGGCTCAGGTTCAATGGGACTTCCAGGGGATTTCACCCCGCCATCAAGGTTTGTGCGGGCAGCATATGGCAAACAAAACATTCAAGGTATAGATAGTGAAGAAGAGGGAGTATCGGCCCTATTTCATATTTTATCAAATTGCGAGGTTCCTAAAGGCGGAGTAATAACAGAAGAAGATGCATTAGATAATACCATTTATACAAGCGTAATGTGTATGGAGTCCGGAACATATTATTATCATACCTACGATTGTAGACAAATTATAGCTATTCATTTATTTCATGAAAATTTAGATACAGATGAGATTAAAGCCTATTCGTTCCAGCGGAAACAAAAAATATTTTATGAAAACTAAGTAGCTTTGAAACAACGCTTAGTAAATTTTTAAATATATATAATATAATGACCTATAAAAAGTAGGAATCGGAAGGGATAATTGATAATCYAATAAGTAACCCGAATAAATATCCCTTAAGAAAAAATAGACGCAAAATATTCAAGGTATTATAT
>NZ_JBFTMA010001190.1:0-736 GCF_056396725.1 Bacillus sp. 05T31 | reverse complement strand
TCTTTATACACGTATTGAGGATCTTCTAATGTACTTGTTTTATGAGATACAAAATTACTATGAAGAAGTAGGATAACATGCTATTTTTTAGTGCTGGGGGACGTAGTCCGAAGGTAAGGAAATGAGCTTGCGAATGACGAGCCGAGGATTATATTTCTTTATGTTTTCCACTATTTATAGTTCTAATGTTCGTACTTATTTATAGTTATAACCTTCTGGTAATTGAAATTATAACCTCTAGAACAATTGAAATAATATAATGAATAATCTAATGAAAAACTTGTGGAATAATCCTCCAAATACTTGCGTAATAATTACTAAAGGTGCTTAAAAGTGATTATGCAGATTATTGTGTAAATTATTTTAAACAAGATGATTGAAATATAAGGGATTTTATGGTATAATATGGTTATCCAGAATACGAAGCTTTCCCTGGGGGATAGACTCATTCGTATGAATAGTCATCACACAGGCGAAAATTTTCTTTTAAACTACGTGCGGGCGGCGGCGGTTCATTTCCGAGTCTCGTCTCGTATCACATGCCAGCAAGCTGTCTTTATTCGGCTTTTACTGGTTGTACTGTTTTTCTCTGTCAGACGAGATTCTGACTTGTTACGCTGTTTCTCGCTCCAAATATGTTCGGAGGTGGGACGTTGTCACGCAGCAAACTAGACAGAGAAATTGACGATTTCGTCACTAAAAATTGGCCGATGCTTCTTATCTTGGGAGCTGGAGC
>NZ_JBFTMA010001189.1:0-742 GCF_056396725.1 Bacillus sp. 05T31 | reverse complement strand
AAAAATAAAAATTGACGTTCACGTTGTTTGTTTCGTTCAGTTTTCAAAGAACTTGTTTGCCGCTCATTTGCGACTCCCTTATGTTAACATTTTCATATTTCAATGTCAACCAAGTTTTTTTATTTCTTTTGTCGCTTTCTGCGTTGTTGCTATCGGCGACTTGTTCTATAWTACACCTCTATATCCTAATCGTCAATACCTTTTATCCTTTTTATTTTATAAATTCTAAAGGGTATTGAACCTTCTTCATTTATACTCCGTTCCTAGAGATTAATAAACTGGTGCAATCACTTTCATAATCGACAGTTTATACTTTCTTACTTACACCTTTCTAAAGAATGAATAGCAAGCCAAACAAATATATATTAAAGGTAGCACTTTTTATTTCGAGTACATTCCAGCTGCATTCACAATTATCTCCTACCACTTCTCTCTAGGAATTATAAATACACCATGCATTTACTAAAAATCTAATTAACTTAGGAGGCGTTATGAAATGCATGTTAATAAGAAGATCATTTATGTATCCCATGATGCCCATTTCCACGGAGCACAGCTGCTTTCTTTACATACTATTAAAGCTCTTAAAGAAAACTTTCATTACTCCGTCGCAATTATTTCTATTGGAACGGGCATTTTAATCCACGATTTTCAAAAGTATGGTCCTGTTTATTGCCTAGAGGAAGACTACCCAACAGAAAAAAGGGTCGAATTATTAATAAAGAAGTTACTATCACAAGAC
>NZ_JBFTMA010001188.1:0-744 GCF_056396725.1 Bacillus sp. 05T31 | reverse complement strand
GCACTAGCTCGTAAATACAATGTTCCTATCCGCTATGATTTCACGGCTCAAGCTCCACATTTTAATTACTTTGACGAAAACGGCGTACAACATGAAGTTTGGTTTGAAGATTCAAGGTCTATTCAAAGTAAATTTAATTTAATGAAAGAACAAGGAATAGGCGGCATTAGCTATTGGAAAATCGGTTTACCGTTCCCGCAAAATTGGCGTTTACTCGTTGAAAATTTTACAATTACAAAAAAGGGCTGACTTTCGTCAGCCCTTTTTTGTACATTCTGTTAAGATTCATCTTTAATTTCACTTTTTAATGAATCGATACTTTCTAAACGTCTTTCATTTTTCGCTTCAATTGCAGCACGATCTTTTTCATTAGACAGTTCAGCTGTTTCTTTCGCCTCATTAAAATTATCAATTGTATTTTGCACCATTTCTTGCAATTTCTCAGCGTTGTCATTTCGATTATCTGGATTTGGCATGCTATTCCCTCCTAACGTTATAAATACCATCTTACTTTCCCTACATACGCTCAAATTTATGCATAAAGAAAAGGAGAATGATGACATTCTCCTTTTTTTAACCGTTATCAACAATTGGTTGTTTGCCAGTTTGGTCTTGCATTTGCTTCCCTTTATTGCCACCAGCTTTTTTTGATTGTGTTCCAATTTGATTTGGTGCAAAGTCTTTTGAATTCTTTTTCGGATTACCCATTACTATCGCCTCCTTAACACTAGTATCGTACTAGTG
>NZ_JBFTMA010001187.1:0-745 GCF_056396725.1 Bacillus sp. 05T31 | reverse complement strand
CAATTACTTTAAGCTGGCTTTTGAATTATAAATTCTGATTTTCATACTTCTTCATGAGTCTAGATAAGAAAAAAGAATCTACTCCTTTTCTAGCCAAATAAAAGGAATTTTTTTAAACAGTTATTTTAATTTGTACTGTTCTCCTATATTAATGCCTGCCCATGAGTATTTGCCTGAATTATATATTAAGGAATGAAAATGTATTAATTCTTTCCGAGTATGAATTCGAATAGGTATCACTTGCAATATGTCATTAAAATAAAAAGGATTATCACTTGGTTTAATTAGAAAACTAAGTGTACATAAATACAACGACATGAAAACACCTTGCTCCTAAATCCACTACTTGTATTATTGGTTGCGTGAAACTCCTTCTTGAGAAAGGTTTTAATTTCCGAATATTCTGTTGACTGTTGTCGCATATCCAATTTACAATTTAATTGTAATATTTTTTCACAATTAAACTACTTAGAATACACTTCATTTATTCGAAAACAATTACAAATAGAGGTGCTAAAATGAAAACAAGAGTAAATCCAGAGTTATTACAAGGGTTAGAGATGTTTCCAAATCTCGATTTACACCCGGAAAACTTGCAATCAATCAGAGAAGGAATAGCTCAAATGAGACCACCTACCGTTGTTGATGAATCCCTTTCATTAACAGATGAAGTCATTGTTGGACATGAGACCACCTACCGTTGTTGATGAATCCCTTTCATTAACAGATGAAGTCATTGTTGGAC
>NZ_JBFTMA010001186.1:0-746 GCF_056396725.1 Bacillus sp. 05T31 | reverse complement strand
CATTTAGAGTGTGACTTACACTTATTAGTTATCCCGCGCACAACAAACTCCGATGAAATTTTAGATGAACATATTAAAAGTATAAGCGGCCCAATGGCTCCAACGGGTCGCTGGCTTTTCGGGAAAATGAAGCAATATCTGAAACGTTCGGCAATGTCAACCGAAAATACAGAATATCACTTTTATATACTCGTTCAAGTCAATGAAGAAAAGAAGCAAAAACAGGCCCGAAATCCTATTGTTGAAACAGCCAAATTTGCTAAACGTATGAGACAAGGATTTACAAATGCAGCACATGAAGCAATAGGTTTACATGAATCAGATATTTTGGAAGATGAGATTGAAGAATATAAAGATATGGATGAAGTCATTCATGGTCAGTTGATTAATACGTTTAAATTTGTGAATCGTCTTACAGCGCCAACGCTTAAATTTTTAATTGAACAAAACTTTACACGCGGAATGACTGAACCAGAGAGAGTAAAAGAATGGAATATAGGGGAAACAATTGAACTGTTCGACAGCAACGGAAAACCTAAAAAAGTACGCCGTACCCGTATGCAGGAGATTGTAAAGCTTACAGATTGTTTAATTGATGAGTCACCAGGAAGATCCTTGATTTTAGAAAGACAAAATGAGGATGGTGATTTGGAGAAAATGCACGTTGCTTTCTTGGCTGTAAAGTCTATGCCAGAAGAATCCATTTTTCCAGGGTTAGAGTGGATATATCGGATTCAATCTCATTC
>NZ_JBFTMA010001185.1:0-750 GCF_056396725.1 Bacillus sp. 05T31 | reverse complement strand
ATTTCCATACTCTCCTGTAGGAGTGCCATCCATATTTAACTTAGGCATATTGTATTCTACTGTTTTTACACCTAGAATTTTTGAAGGTGATTCACTGACTATTTTTATATCGTTTTTAAAGAACTCTTCACTGTTGTGTGCTCCACCATTTAGAGTCTGATCATAGCTTTTCAGCGTTTTAGTCAATAAGTTTTTACTTGAACAGTACAGCATAAAATTACCTAGCTGTAATTCAAATTCAGTCAAAACAAAAAACACCGCCTCTCATTAGTTTGATTTACAAACCAATAAAAGACGGTGTTTATTAAAATGCATTAACATTATTTGTTGGTACGAAAAGAAATTTGTTGGTAACTTTACATTACCGCTAAACAATCAAAAACACTGTTATATCAGCGTTTACGAAGCCTTATATTCAAGTCTCAGCTTATCCTCAACCATTGCGATGAACTCAGAATTCGTAGATTTTGCTTTTGACATGTATACTGTATAACCATCACTATATCAAGGCATTGTATATTTCATAACAATTATTAAAAGCTTCTATTTATTGGTTAGAAGTATAAGGTTTATCGCTTACCTAAATCTGATTGTATCTTCTATTCAAAGTACTTTCAATAAAAAAAGGTAATGGACATTAAAAAAGCTTATGCAGGTTATACATAAGCTTTTTTACTCATGATTAGATATTTTTCAAATGCTACACCTTAAAGCAAGTCTTAAAAAGATTAAATATAATAGTCAGGATTT
>NZ_JBFTMA010001184.1:0-752 GCF_056396725.1 Bacillus sp. 05T31 | reverse complement strand
GTTTACAGCCAAGTAAGTTTGCKCAAGAACTATTGAAAACAGCAAATATCAAAATTGAAAAYCCWGATTTAATTCGAATGTTTAATGAAACRACAATTTCGAATGCACCGCTTGCRGTAGGGTACCGAGCGAAAATTTATTTAGGGCAATGGGCATTAAATTATGAGTCAATAGACACATCGATTAATTGGGAATATAAGCAAGTAAATCGAAATGTATATGATAATCGCGGAGGGGATCGCTTATACCCACTTCGCTATAAGCAAGAAACCCAAAAGACAATCGAAGGTGATTTAACAGCAGATATGAAGGATACTACAGATGTGAAAAAAATGATGCTTCTAAAAGCGCTTGAAAAAGTACAATTGCCACTTTCATTTAAAACAACCATTGGTTATGGTACCGGACATGAGCGTGTTTATAATATTAGTCCAAGTCAACTTGGATATTTATATGCGTATACACCAGCAGTAAATGAAAAAGGAAAAGTAACATTTGGAGAAGTCTACCTTGTGTTAAAAGGGAATCAAAAAAAGCTTGTCGTGAAAAATATTACATCTCAAGGAATCGGAGCTGCTATTCCAATTCATGATCATTTATTTTTTAAATTTGTTTCTTCATCGCATTCACAATGAAATAAAAAACGTCAGCCTATAAGCTGACGTTTTTTATTTATCCCGCTATTTGCGGGCAGTAAAACTCCCACCTCAAAATTCGGCTGGAGCAAAGAAGTTAGGTGGGAGGCCCTGCTG
>NZ_JBFTMA010001183.1:0-753 GCF_056396725.1 Bacillus sp. 05T31 | reverse complement strand
GAGTCTCCCCATCCTTTCCCTCTCACACTTCGCCTTCCTTCACAAAATACACTTTCTCATATGCTGGTGTTAATTTAGATTCTTCATTTTTATCAATCTCTTTAAAGCAAGGATTTCCTTGTTTTTTCTTACGATCTTCATACTCTGTCCGTAATTTCGCTGTACGATTTTGCYGATTTTCAAAGCTACTTTTTGACATTTCTAGTTTCACAGCGAAACCATTTATAAATCTAATAATAAGATTTCCATCTTTTAATTCTTTATTATCTTCAATATGAAAATGAGACAACCACGCACACTCTTTTCGAGAATAAGAATACGTAGGGAAAAAATAAAGTTGATCTGTCGGGCTAATTGCGATAGGAGCTTTATGTGTAATACGAGTTAACTCCTTCGTTCCTTCTTTTCTTCCAAAGAAACTAGAACCATGCTTCCGGCAACTTCTCTCTATAATATCAAGAGGCTTTTGAAATACGAAAAAAGAATCTTCCATTTCTACAATTCGCGTAACAACTTTCTTTTCTCCTAGAACAACAGGAAGTAAGGCCATTGTATTTTTGCTTACAACATAGTTTTCGACATAACGTTCTACTTTACTTTCCATAGTCTACTGTCTGCTACTACAAATATAGGCAAATGTATATCCTTAGAGTATGTAGTTTTTGCACGCTAAGAATACTTTTATCTATACTCGCTCTTTTGTTAGTAACAGATTTTTCACCTCTCTTTTTTAAATTTTCAATTGCTATTTAA
>NZ_JBFTMA010001182.1:0-753 GCF_056396725.1 Bacillus sp. 05T31 | reverse complement strand
AATAGAATAATATCTGGCTGATAGTGCTTCCATTTAAACAAAGTTTCCTTTTTCATACTGATCACACACCCTTTTGTAGAGTAATAGTATCAGTATGTCCAAGATTTACAGATTCATTGCACAAGTGTTATACTTTTGGCACCAGAACCTTTTTAACCACTCTAACCGTATCACTTCATACACTTATCTATTTACTACAGTCACTTTTGTTTTATTGGATAACTAAATCAATAATACTAAATAGGCGAATAAAATAAATTAAATTAGATAATTTCATTGCAACACCTACATATAAGTTGTAGATATTAAAAATAACCAATATATTACATTTTCATATTTAGCTAATAATCTAATGTAAACTTTATCTATTTCCGACAGATGAATCCCTCTCATTTTTCCCGAAAGTGTGATAGCATCAACACGTAGGTGAGAGTTTTCTGTCGGTTGGTGTAAGCTAGAATAATTGCTATTATTTAGTTACTGTCTATATTTTGATAACACTAACATTAGAATATATAACGTAACTAATATGAGAAATAAGAGTTCTCCTTTAACATAGGAAAGCTCTTATTTTTTGGGCTTTATTTATACAATGATATATATCATTTGTATTTTTTTACAGTTCCTTCATAATAAGCTACAATCGAAAACGTGGAACGTTCTTGAGAAACAAGATAGAGTGTCCCTTGATAAGTACCATCATCATATGTAAAAGTATTAGGGATTTTTACTATTGGACCGAGGAGAGAATTC
>NZ_JBFTMA010001181.1:0-754 GCF_056396725.1 Bacillus sp. 05T31 | reverse complement strand
GATCAAGGTAAACCAATTCGAGATGAAGTCGGAGAATTATGTTTAGAAAAACCTTGGGTAGGTATGACGAAAAGTTTCTGGGAAGATGATGAACGTTATGTAAACACATATTGGTCACGCTTTGAAAATAAATGGGTCCATGGGGACTGGGTTATTTATGACGGTGAGCAATACATCATCACAGGACGTTCAGACGATACGCTAAATATTGCAGGGAAACGTATTGGGCCTGCTGAATATGAATCTATTCTTGTGAAACATAATGAGGTAATAGAAGCAGCGGCAGTTGGTGTACCGGATGATGTAAAAGGAGAAGTTTGTCATTGTTTTGTTGTATTACGAGATGGTGTAACATTCTCAGGAGAATTAAAGAAAGAATTAATGAGTTTAGTAAACTCTCATATTGGTAAAGCTTTATGTCCAAAAGACATCCACGTTGTAGAAGATTTACCAAAAACACGWAATTCTAAAGTAATGCGACGTGTTATTAAAGCAGCTTACTTAGGAAAAGAGTTAGGMGATTTATCGTCACTWGTAAATCCTGAAGTAGTTCCGTTTATTCAGGGGTTACAGTCTAGCAAACTATAAMATTACGAATGAGCTCTATGTAAATAGAGCTCATTTTTAATGTTTACAAAAAGATAAGAGAGAAAAAGTAAATTTGAAGTTAAAAAATCTACTATTAGTGTTAAGTATATCTGTTTGTTTTTAGTTTTTATCAAAATAGGATACTATGGCTGTCTATTCAATGGAG
>NZ_JBFTMA010001180.1:0-1299 GCF_056396725.1 Bacillus sp. 05T31 | reverse complement strand
GAGTTAGGAGGACCAATTACAACTGACTCCTTAAGTGGCGAAAGGTCCTTTCCTAATTTTTCTGCACTTACACCGTATGCAGCTTGAAATACTTCTGGCGGTGTTAATCTAAGTATGTCTGATCCCTCTGCTGTTTCAAACTGATCGTTATTGAAGAACAAATGTAATTGTACTTCTTCTGTTACCGCTGTAATCCAATGCCACCATCCCATTGGAATAAAGACAGTTTGTCCCGCTTTCACATGATAATTTTGCAATTGATTCGTTTCGGGATTTAAAATGGATGTAACTGCTTCTCCTGATACAACAACATCTAATTCCCACGCATTCGGATGCCAATGTGGTTCCCGCATATGCCCTTTCGTCATAAATAAATCAACAAACGCCCCTCCTATCATCGCAGGTAACTGCGTTGAGGTAACTTCATATGCAACGTTTTTCTCATCTCTTTTAAAAAAGACATTTTTTCTCGAATCAAAGAAAAGATTTGGCGTTCCTGAGCTTTTCTTTAAATTTTTATTATCTGTAACATAACCTGAATTACTCATTCAATCCCTCTTTCCCGCTCCGAACATTTCTGATTTTACACTGTATCGTAATACCATACACGATAGCTACAGTACTCATAGTTACACTTCCTTGTAATTAGTTATATTTTTATTATAAACCTTTTTCTTTTAAAATACTTCGATTTCAACTTTTTGTAACAAAATTGATTTTTCTAATATTTCGTTCATAAAAATGGCATATTTTTCACAAATTATACAAAACTTCACCATATGTACTATTACCACATGAGTTATATTGTTAAATAGGATAAAGTGAAATTTTAGTCAGTACGGGGTATCTATCCCACACTGATTATTAGCCCGCACCAACCAGGATTTTACGGACCGTTACTGTGGGATAAAGGGGATGAAATACTATGACGACTTGGTTTATTGTAATGTTAGTTGTATTTGGAGCATTTAAAATTATTGTTTCTAGCCTTCCTAACTCTGCTATTGAATCCATTATTAGCAAGTACGAAACACATCCACAACTTGAAGAAGAGAATGTGACTGTTACAATCAATGGAAATAACTTAGAAGGCGAAAAGAAATCCAAAATTATTCATGATTTTAACGAAGGATTATTTTTAGATCGCTATTATGCACCACCACACAATGAAGGCACTCCTTTAATTATCAATGCAAAACGTGGCAAAAAAGATTTTACATTTTATATTTATAGTCATGAAGAGCATGTTGATGTAGTAAAACAACATAAAAAGAAGGTAGTTGCTTATAGTTTACGCTC
>NZ_JBFTMA010001179.1:0-756 GCF_056396725.1 Bacillus sp. 05T31 | reverse complement strand
CGTCTACACCGTCTCTTACAGTACTTTTACATTCAAATCCAGCCTTTATACAAGTTAAATCTTCTTCAAATTTAATACAAAAAACATCTATATCCGAAATTTCTTCTTTTTTATAATACTTATAGTAAGAGTCATCAAAAATTTTACATTCAAGTTCACAAAAATAATTCTTCTTATTATAAAGTACTTTCGCAAGTAATTTAAGATATAAATCTTTATTTAACGCCTTAAAGCTTTTAATAAGACGTTCTCTTTCTATAGCACTGATATAAAAATCCTTATTAGAACTTTCAACTGTTGTTTTTGGTGTACCAAACTTATGTTTATCATTATTTTCTAACGGGGTACTAATTTGTTTTTCAACCTTATCAACATTTGAGTCTGTTATTTCCTTTTCAAACTGTTTATCATTATTTATTTTCCGCTCTTCAACTTCCTCTAAACTAAACGTCTGTTGCTCCGAATTAGTCTTTGGTAACTTACCGTTAATATCCTTAGATCCATTCTCACCTTGCTTTATGTTCTCATTGGCTAGTTCACTAATAATTTGAGTCTCATTTGCTTTTTTCTTTTTACTATTATCTTTTTTTTCATTATCTGAGTACATCTTCATCGACTCCTCGCAAGAAATCAGCAATTTTTTGTAGTGTATCTGATTCTGCAGGTATTTTTTGATTAAATTTATTTATATTTATTAACTCGTCACCAAAAGCTTTGCCACTTCTAAACGTTTTTTCCAAACTCTCCGTTTTTATC
>NZ_JBFTMA010001178.1:0-758 GCF_056396725.1 Bacillus sp. 05T31 | reverse complement strand
GCTAGTATGCTATTTACTGGATGTTCAATGATTAATGATAAAACAAGTGTAAAGCAAGCAAATGGATCTGAAAAAGTGGCGCAAGTTATAGAATTTCCTTCTTCTAAATATCCAGAAACGGGCGCTCATATTAAAGCAGCGATTGAAAAAGGGAAAACTGATATTTGTACTATAGACCGAAAAGGGGCCGCGGATAGAAGGAAACAATCTCTAGCGGGCATACCAACAAAAAAGGGATATGATCGTGATGAATATCCAATGGCTATGTGCAAAGAAGGCGGAACGGGTGCGGATATTAAGTATATTAAACCCGCTGATAATAGAGGTGCTGGATCATTTATAGGTAATAAGGTAGATAAATTGCCAGATGGAACACAAGTTAAAATTGTAGTTAAATAAAAAGTCAAAAAATTTCAAAAAACATCTTGATTAAAGTAACTTAATTCATTATAATAAAAGTAACCTAAATCAAAACATACAACCAGGAAGGGGAACAAATGAAAAAGCATGGAGGGAAAAGGGAGGGTGCTGGTCGTCCTACACTCGGTATAACGAGAAAGGTTTCAGTTACACTTTCCGAAGAACATTGGCAACGCATAAAAGATAGTGAAAAGACATATTCAGAATTCTTTAGAAAACTAACCCTAGAGAAATTTGAAAAGTAAAATTGCAAAAGAAAAAGCCCTGTCAATGTCGGTAAACGTGGTCAGGACTCTTTCTATAACTTGTGATAATTTAGAAAGGATGGTTTGTGGTGT
>NZ_JBFTMA010001177.1:0-758 GCF_056396725.1 Bacillus sp. 05T31 | reverse complement strand
GATGTAAGCAATGTTTATAATGCAAAAGAATTGCATTTACTTCTTAAAGAGAAGCTTGAGTTTCCTAATTTGTACGGGGAAAACTGGGATGCTTTTTGGGATTGTATTATATGATTTTTGTGTCCTTTGCCAAACAAAATGATCTTCGACGGATGGTCAAAGTTTGAAAAAAGGTTACCGAGAGATACGAAAATAATGAAAGAGTGTCTTCTTGATTATAATGAAGAGGATAGAAAGGATCCTGCATGAGCGTCTTTTTTATTAAAATTTATATTTTAAAGAGTTACCTAGAAGAGAACAAGCTATTAATTAACAAAAAAGAAAAGACACCCTAAGGTGCCTTTCTCCGACTTGAACCATCTTAATTTTAATAATATTGGACTCCCGTCCGAATATTATTTTAGCATGTTAAGTTGTTTTTGGAAATATGCCATATCGATAATTACAATATACGTTTTAGTTTTTAAATTATTTATCTTTCTAAAAGTTGAAATTAATAAGAACCCCATAAATGATAAACCATTCCACTAACAAAAAACACTAATCCTAAAAACAAAACAATTAAAGCAAGTACTCCATTTTGATTATGTTCCATAAAATTAGCTCCTTTTAGATTTATTTTTATCCCGCTATTTGTGGGCAGTAAAACTCCCACCTCAAAATTCAGCTGGAGCAAAGAAGTTAGGTGGGAGCCCTRCTGCCCGTAAACGTCCGATTGGTGAAGGCTAATACTCAGTGGGGGATGAACAAAACCCCCC
>NZ_JBFTMA010001176.1:0-758 GCF_056396725.1 Bacillus sp. 05T31 | reverse complement strand
GTATAAGTAATTTCTCCATTCTCCTTTTTTATCTCAGTGATGCCTTGCTCAAATTTTGATGGGTCTTTTAATAAAACGGTGTAATATTGCTTAGGTTTTTCCTGAGCATGTCCTACATTAGAAAGTAAAAAACACGTTAACGCGGTTGAAATGACAGTGATTGTTTGTTTTTTCATAATTATCCCCTTACTTTTATAAATTGGAGGTGGAATTTGAAGATGAACCGCAGAACAAGGCCCTATTGCCCACTTTATAATTCCACTTAGATCCTATAAATAAGGTAACAAATCATTCAGAATTTCRAATCTGTATATACCGTACATATAAGTGGTATTTAGCGCAATATTACTTTCTTTGGAGTTACTTTAAAAACCGAAGCATAATTCTTTTGGTGGAGAAGCCATCAATTTTTTTGTTCTAATGAGTGAATGAAATTAAAAAAGTATCCTAAAGTAAATAGGGGGTATCCCGAGTTAAGTTTGTAACATAAATAATGTCACCTTCCTGTAAATCCTCTAACATTTTTTGAAGTTGCTCGCGATCCTTTGTTGCTCCAGAAACTTTTTCTTCAAAATAATATCCATTCCAATTTCGTTCAGTTGCTGAAATTGCCTTGAAGGGTTCTGGCTAGTCGAACTGACATGTATATAACCGATTTTCCGCAAAACATTACCCCCTTTTTTGAGATTAAGTCTTATGAGACGCTCTTAACTAAGATTTTATAAGTTTACTATAATTGTATCAATAGAGTACACTCT
>NZ_JBFTMA010001175.1:0-761 GCF_056396725.1 Bacillus sp. 05T31 | reverse complement strand
TACTGGTATATCTTATGTAACATTCAGGGCGGTACAAATGGTATTTGAAATTCGCGATGGCTTAATTAAAGAATGCTCATTTTTTAATTTCTGGGAATTCATTTTGTTCTTCCCTGCTATTTCGACCGGACCTATCGATCGGTATCGCAGGTTCCAAAAAGATATTCAAAAACCACCAAGTGCTGAAGAATATCAAAATCTACTATACATGGGTATTAACCGTATTTTTCAAGGTTTTCTGTATAAATTTATACTTGCTTACCTAATAAAAGAAAATATTATGGATGCAACATTAGCTCACCAAAACACAATTTTATCAAATATGATTTACATGTATAGCTATAGTTTATATCTATTCTTTGACTTCGCAGGTTATAGCTCATTCGTAATTGGTGTCAGTTATATGATGGGTATTAAAACACCAGAAAACTTTAATAAACCGTTTATCAGTCGGAATATTAAAGACTTCTGGAATCGTTGGCACATGAGCTTATCATTCTGGCTCCGTGATTTTATTTACATGCGATTTGTCTTTTTTGCAACAAAGAAAAAGCTCATTAAAAATCGCTATATGATTTCATATATTGGCGTCTTTTTAAACTTTTTTGTCATGGGAATTTGGCACATTACTGGTCATAATATTGCTCAATATATGATTTATGCTCTATATCATATTGCTCTGTTTATTTTATTTGATATTTTCGAACGAAAAAACAAGAAGCATAAATTTTGGCCCAACAATACGTTCATGCATGTCCTTG
>NZ_JBFTMA010001174.1:0-762 GCF_056396725.1 Bacillus sp. 05T31 | reverse complement strand
ACGAATGATACACTCCATCAGTTTTATCGGTTGTAAATCGAAAATCCACTAATTTTATTGAATAAATAGAAAACACTTTTATTTTTCTTTTATTTCATTTAATATCAATAAGGGCGCCAAAAAAATAGATAGGGGTGCTAGAATGTACGGTATTATTAATTACGAAGTGTTTTTACTAACAGGGATTTTATTAAATCTAATTCCTGGTGCAGACACCATGTATATTGTGGGGAGAAGTATTTCACAAGGTAGAAAAGCAGGTGTGTATTCTGTTTTTGGTATTATTACTGGTTCTTTAGTTCATACATTATTGGTTGCTTTTGGTTTATCTATTATACTTACAAAATCCATTGTGTTATTTAACACCATTAAGGTTATAGGTGTTATCTATCTTGTATATTTAGGAATTAAAATGATACTTGATAAGACAAATGTAGCTTTTCAAGCCTCATCCAATAAATTGAACATTAGAAAGATATATTTACAAGGACTCTTAACAAGTCTTACGAATCCAAAAGTCTCTTTATTCTTTATTGCGTTTCTTCCGCAATTTATAGATACAAAGGCTTCAGGTCCTATGCCTTTTATCATTTTAGGAATTACTTTTACAGTAACTGGACTATTGTGGTGTTTATTTGTTGCTTTTTTCTCTTCATATGTCACAAAAAAATTAAGAGGAAATCAAAAGGTAGGAATGATTCTAAATAAAGTAACAGGACTGATTTTTATTGGTATGGGTTTAAAGTTGCTTCAAACGAAGGC
>NZ_JBFTMA010001173.1:0-762 GCF_056396725.1 Bacillus sp. 05T31 | reverse complement strand
TGGTAGCTACGTTCATTACGACCGCAAATTAGATGCAAAACTTGCCGGTGCTATTATGAGCGTGAATGCGTTTAAAGGTGCTGAAATCGGAATTGGTTTTGAAGCGGCAAGACAGCCGGGAAGTAAAGTGCACGATGAAATTTTATGGGATGAAGAAAAAGGATACACGAGAAATACGAATAATGCCGGCGGTTTAGAAGGCGGTATGACAACAGGTATGCCAATTGTCGTAAGAGGAGTAATGAAGCCAATTCCTACATTATATAAACCGTTAGCAAGCGTAGATATTGATACGAAAGAAGCGTTCCAAGCGAGTATTGAGAGATCTGATAGCTGTGCAGTACCAGCAGCAGGTGTTGTAGCTGAAGCTGTCGTTGCATGGGAACTTGCCGGTGCACTAGTCGAGCAATTCGGAAAAGATCGCATGGAATTACTAAAACAAAATATTTCGCAACATAACAAATACGCAAAAGAATTTTAATGAAAAGGTGGATTTAACATGCGAGTAAAAGATCAACTATCATCATTACAACCGTATAAACCAGGTAAATCACCAGAGCAAATGAAAGAAGTATACGGGAATCATTCATTTGTTAAGTTAGCATCAAATGAAAATCCATTTGGCTGTTCACCTCGTGTTTTAGGAGAATTACAAAAATCGTGGGAGGAACATGCTTTATATCCTGACGGAGGTGCTGAAGTACTCCGTCAAACTATTGCAGAGAAATTACAAGTTCAAATGGAACAAGTGCTTTGTGGTAG
>NZ_JBFTMA010001172.1:0-763 GCF_056396725.1 Bacillus sp. 05T31 | reverse complement strand
ATCAAATGGTAAATCAACTATCTAGTCTTTTTGGACCTATGTTAGCCGGATTTTCCATTTCTTTTATTGGTGGTTTTCAAGTTCTTTGGATTAATGTTCTCTCTTTTATTGCAACATTAATTGCTGTGCTACTATTACCATCAATTAAAACTTTAAACAGTACAAACAATGAAAAGAATACATTTCAAAATGTATTCACTGATTTGTTTAATGGATTTAAATGGCTCAAAAAAGATCGATTAAATATAGCTTTATCTCTTCAAGCTATGGTAGGCAATTTTGGAGCAAGTGCTGTTTTAGGTGTACTTATGTATTATTTATTATCGACATTACATCTTACCCCCGCACAAAGCGGCTATAATTATACTTTAATTGGGATAGGCGGGCTTTTAGGAAGCTTAATTGCTGTACCTTTAGAAAAGAAATTTCGACGTGGTGTACTTATTCCTTTACTCCTATTTTTTGGAGCACTTGGATTAACAATTGCTTTATGGAGTACATATTGGCTCGCTCCCGGAATTGCTTTCGGTATTGCAATGACATGCAATATTGTATGGAATACGATTGTAACCTCGGTTCGTCAGGAAACTGTTCCATCCAATATGCAAGGAAGAGTTTTAGGGTTTTCACGTGTACTTACACGATTAGCTATGCCACTGGGGGCTTTAGTAGGTGGAATTATTTCAGCTTACAATCCTATATTTATATTTGCTTTAGCTGCTTTTACTAAATTAATAGAAGTCTTTATTGCATTATTTAGTCC
>NZ_JBFTMA010001171.1:0-766 GCF_056396725.1 Bacillus sp. 05T31 | reverse complement strand
CGATGTATGTATACGTGATTTAGGATACTTCGACTTAAAAGATCTACATACTATAAGCGAGTGTGATGCTTATTTTATTTCACGATTAAAGCTCAATACTCGTATATATCAAAAGAATAGGGAACCTGAATACTTTCACAATGGAACAATAAAAAAGCATTCTGATTACATTCAACTAGATATGGAGCAATTTATTGACCAATTACAGTCTGGTGAAACATATGAGATTCCTGAGATTTATATCGGAATGTATCAAAAACTTCCTGCAAGATTTAGCATCTAAAGAACATAAGAAACAAATCACCTATAAAGAACGCAGTAAGCGGCTTAGTGCAATAAACTTTTACATTACGAATATCCCTTTGGAATATCTACCGAAGGAACAAGTATACGATTTTTACTCCTTACGATGGCAAATTGAATTGATATTTAAAACATGGAAATCATTTTTTCGTATTCATCATTGTAATTCTGTAAAATTAGAACGGCTAGAGTGTCATTTATATGGGCAATTAATTAGTATCCTTCTTTGTTCCTCCACTATGTTTCAAATGCGTCACTTACTCCTCGTCAAAAAGAAACGAGAACTAAGTGAATATAAAGCGGTCTATATCATTAAAGATTACTACCTACTTATATATCAATCTCTACAACAAAACACCCAGGAACTATCAAAGACCTTCCTTCGTTTGTTCAATCTCTTGCATAAAAATGGACGAAAGTCTCATCGATATGAGAAGAAAACAGTCTTTGATATATTGGGTGT
>NZ_JBFTMA010001170.1:0-769 GCF_056396725.1 Bacillus sp. 05T31 | reverse complement strand
AACGTATGTTGTTGGAGCRAAAAAAAATGAAAAAGGTGAGTTACAAATCKTCGRTTTGTCTACAGGTTTAGCAAATGTTGTTGAAGTAAAGCCGGGAGACTATTATAAACAACCAGATCGTTGGATGAAAGCATATGATAAAGTAATGAGCACGAAAAAAGCAAACATGACAGAAGTATATGAAGACGCATTAGGATCATGGGTAACGATATTAGAGCCAATTAAAGATGGAGAAGAAAATATTGTGGCAATTGTTGCAGCCGATGTAGATGCCTCTATTGTTCCTATTACAAAGGAAAAATTCATTATACAAGGTTTAATGTTTATTTGTATTTCTGTTTTAATTGCAACTGTTATTCAATTCTTAATTGTACGTAACGCACTTGCTCCATTGCGAGATTTACGTGAAGGATTGCGCAAAGTCGGTGAAGGTGATTTAAGTATTAAATTAGAGGAAAGACCAGATGATATTGGTATTATTAATGCGTATTTTAATAATACCATCGAGAAGTTTAAAGGAATTATAGATAAAGTGAAGCAGACAGCAGAACAGGTTTCCTCATCTTCAMAAGAATTGTCAGTGAGTACGAAAGAGAATAGCATGGCAGTTCAAGAAATCGTAAGTTCTATGGTTGAGTTAAGAGCTGGCGCTCAGTCACAAGAAACTTCAGTACCACAGTATTTAGGTATTGTATATGAAATGGAAGATAAGATGGAAGAGATAACGAATGCTGCAAAACAAATGGCGAAAGAGTCTGAAGGTATGGAG
>NZ_JBFTMA010001169.1:0-769 GCF_056396725.1 Bacillus sp. 05T31 | reverse complement strand
ACATTATACATTTATGTTAAAGTTATTCATTGACACTCGTGCATATAAGTAACTATAATCGTTACAACGAATTGAATAGATTTCAGCATCATCACAAACATATAAATATAAAAATAAAAAATCTCAATTTGGTAATACAATAGATTGGTAGAGGTGTATATTTTTATGAAGCGCAAATTAATCACAACAGGTCTCCTCGCGGGGGCTATATTATCCTATTCTTCTAGTATTTTTGCGGATACTCAAAAGTTTCCTGATGTTCCAAAGTGGGCAGAGCAATCTGTTAATTATTTATTGGAAAAACAAGCTATATCAGGTTTACCAGATGGTACCTTTGGCTCAAACGCTACGTTAGATCGAGCTTCCGCCGCAACAATTATAACAAAAGCCTTAGGGATAAAAATTGATACAAAAGCCAAACCTTCTTTTACAGATACCCAAGACCACTGGGCTACTCCCTATATTGCTGCTGCTGAAAAAACTGGCATTATTAAAGGTGAAGGGAATGGACTCTTCAATCCATCCGGAAAAGTTACTCGTGCTGCCATGGCTACTATGCTAGTAAATGCTTATAAACTACAGAGTACAACAAATGATAATGGCCAAAGTAAATTTGAAGATTTAAAAGGACATTGGGGAGAAAAATATGCCAACATTTTGATTGACTTAAAAATTTCCGCTGGTACTGATAATGGTTGGCAACCAAATAGAGTGATAACACGTGTTGAAGCTGTTCAACTTACTGCTAAAACTGATATGTTGTCTAGAG
>NZ_JBFTMA010001168.1:0-770 GCF_056396725.1 Bacillus sp. 05T31 | reverse complement strand
GTATTCGGAAAATGCGGTTCCAGGAACAACGGCTAGCCCAGCTTCTTTTACAAGATCAAGTGCAAAATCAAATGATGAAGATGTTAAATGTCCAACATATGGGAATAAATAAAATGCACCTGTTGGCTTCTCAACCGTTAAACCCATTTGAATGAGTCTATTATAYACGTAATCACGGCGTTTTTTGTATTGATAGCGCATCATCTTCGGGGCATCTTTAGCAGCTGTTAAAGCTTCGATTGCAGCATATTGAGCAATTGAAGTAGCACATGTAACATTGTATTGATGAACTTTTAATATGTGTTTTGCTAAATATTCTGGAGCAAATAAAAGTCCGATACGCCAGCCGGTCATAGAATGTGATTTTGATAAGCCGTTAATGACAATCGTCTTATCACGCATTTCTGGGAAATGAGCGATAGATGTGTGTTTTTCTTCATATACAAGTTCACTATAAATTTCATCAGAAAGAACGAAAATATTTTTATCTTTTAAGACAGATACAATATCTTCTAATTCTTCTTTTGATAAGGTAACACCAGTTGGATTAGAAGGATACGGTAAAACGACGCATCTTGTTCGTTCTGTAATTGCATGTTGCAATGCTTCAGCTGTTAAACGAAATCCAGTTTCACGAACATCTATAAAAATAGGAGTTGCACCACATAGTCGAATAATCGGCTCGTAACCAGGGTAAATAGGAGCAGGTAAAATTACTTCCGTTCCTGGTTCTAAAATAGTTCGGAATGCAACATCGATCGCTTCACTAG
>NZ_JBFTMA010001167.1:0-771 GCF_056396725.1 Bacillus sp. 05T31 | reverse complement strand
TTTTTATCCATATCTTTTCCTAAAAAATTAATTTTTCCGGAATCTTTTAAAATGAGGCCAAGGATTGCTTTAATTGTTGTGGTTTTCCCGGAACCATTAGTTCCAATAAAACCTGTTATACAGTCTTTGCTAAGTGAGAAAGTAATATCTTTTAATGAAAAATTTTCGTAAGTTTTATTTAGATTATTCACTTCTAACACAGCGTTCATTTTTCATTCTCCTCCTCTAAAATTAAGTCCAATATTGAATGGAGATCATCTGCATGAATTCCTATACTCCGAGCCATCTGACAAACCTCTGCGAGCTTGACTTCCACCATGCGACGCTTAGATTCCATTAACAGCTCTAGGTTTGTAGGTGCTACATAGGTACCTTTGCCAATCCTAGTAATAATAAAACCTTCTGCTTCTAGTTCTGCATAGACTCTTTTTGTGGTAAGTACACTTACATGTAAGTCGTTAGCTAATAAGCGGATTGATGGCAATTGTTCGCCTTCTTTCAACTCATTGTTAAATATTGATTCTTTAATCTGTTCCTTTATCTGTTGATATAAAGGTTGATTTGATACATTACTTAAGATTATTTTCATTAAACAACCTCTCAATCGATAAGTGTTATGTTATATGATACACAATATACACACCATACACAGTTAATATTATAAATTATAAAAAATGAATTAACAAGATATATTGTTACAAAAATCACCTGAATTTTAATTTTTGGGATACCCTTAATGAAGTCTTATAGGGGGGCATCGCATCGCTAGCA
>NZ_JBFTMA010001166.1:0-772 GCF_056396725.1 Bacillus sp. 05T31 | reverse complement strand
ATCCTGTGCTATTTGATTTACTTATTTAATAAAAGAAAAGAGTTAACATACAATTCTACTTGAAATAAAAAAGATAGATACAAGCGGCGGGAAATCCTGCTTGTTCTATCTTTTTTATTCTTTGAAAGTTAAATGAAATACGCTCCATATTTAAGAAGGATAAAGCTAGTTAACCAAAAAAGTATTGCAATACGAATGATTACGTACATTGCAAATTCAAAGGGAGTAAGTTTTCTCTCTCGCTTTATTTTTCTTAGAAGTCTAACAGAAAAAATGAACATAAAAGCAGGATCGCTATAGATATTTTATACACGTTTTCTAACAGACTTATATTTTCTAATAAGTTTTTCAGCATATTCATCACCTATCCCGTAATGTATGTTACAGAGAAATGAATCTCGTGCTGTTTAGTTGCGTTTRTTTATTATTTTCCCAGTATCATCAATTTCTACATCAGTTGAAACCGTTTGTAAATATTGCAGTGCTTTTTTCTTTTCTTCTTCATTTACAGGAGAAACTTGGTTGTTGCGAATGATGTAAGGATTGAATGACATTTGGACATCCTTACCTTTAAAGGTTAAAGTTAATACGCCTGTTTCGGCACTCTTTCCATTTACATAATTCGGGAATAAAAAGTTTCCTAACGAGTATGCGATAGGAACTTTATTGTAATACTCAAATCCTTGTAACCAATGCGGGTGACTTCCAACGATTGCATCAGCACCCGCCTCTACCATTTTCGGAACATATTGTTTCTGGTATTCTATTGGGC
>NZ_JBFTMA010001165.1:0-778 GCF_056396725.1 Bacillus sp. 05T31 | reverse complement strand
CCGCTACTTTCATCATTCTTTCATTGSCAGACCAAGTTGTRAGCCCWACTCTACCAATCTCCATATTTTCAAATAGYAARTCYCTATATARTGTTAATGCTTCTGTACCRTAKCCACCATTCCAGTATGCTGGATCATAAATAACAATCCCCATCTCCAACCAACGCGTCGGTTTATGTTCCCAATAAAAACTTACTGCCCCAATAATTTGACCATTATTTTCCACAATAAGATTTGATAACGGTTCTTCTTTTAAACGTAATTGTAATTTCTCTTTGTATGATGAATATTTCTGAATTGAGAACGGAAAGTATGGTGCATCCCATCTTTTCCACTCTGGATGTTCTTCCTTATATACAATACTCCATAATTCTTTTATATCTGATTCTTCTATTGTACGAATTGTAACTTTGTTCCCCTTTAATATAACGTTTTGCATAATTTCCTCCTACATTCCTCTTTATTTCATATACAATTATAATATTTTTTCAGAAAAATCAAAACAAAACTCCACTCTATTTTATATAATTTTGTTATATGATACGAATTATTTATATAAATTAGCCAATTTTTTCGAGTTTAATTTAGAAACTGAACTTCGGAAAAAATTGGATGAAGTACGAGCTCCTAGCATAGTTAATAAAAAACAGGAGGTTATATCCCTCCCATTTTAGCTAAATATTGTATTTTCCTTCTTTTCTACCTCAAGTAGAATCCCTTTCTCTATCCAGCCCTCTACTCCATCTTTTTTAATTAAATCATATCCCATGCAGCGACC
>NZ_JBFTMA010001164.1:0-778 GCF_056396725.1 Bacillus sp. 05T31 | reverse complement strand
TAGGAGTATTTTCTGTAAACTCTACCGAAGCTAGTACATTAGAAAAGGGACAGAGATTAACTAAAGAGCAAATTTCATTAAAAATTTACGAGATTAATAGTAAGTATGATATAAACGAAGTAATATCGAAAGAGGATCAAAATTTCATTAAAATATATGGAACTAGCCTGTTCTTAAATAAAACTTCTTTCCAAGCTACTTCACCAATGTACACGAATCAAAAAACTGTAGCTGGAATTAACACTAAAATTTCTGGTGATATTTTTTATGGACAAACTCCTATGATCTTAAAAATGTATGGTGGAAAATTTATAACGGAAACTTTTTCTGGTAACGCCACTAAAATAACAAATAATCTTCATTATGGAACATATCGATTAGATTCTAAAGAAGGAATGGTAAAAATAACTGGGGGAACACTATCCAATTTGTGTGATAACGGAAAATATTGCGAGTTCTCCAAAGTTGGAACGTATGCTGGAGATTTCGCTTTAGCCAAGGGAGAAGCGATTATTGAGTATCCAGAAGGGACATTTTCTATTGATTTAGTAGAGAATTAATAAGCCTTGAAAAATTAGAAACAATAGTGAAGTAAAATAAAGATAATAAGTCGAATCCCCTATAATAAAAGAGACTGTTTTTTGAAGTCTCTTTTATCTATTATAATTTAAATATGAGTAACATGTGAATACTGGCTAAGATAAAAATTGTCACTTACTTTTAGACGTTTATTTTTTTGAAGGAATAAAATCGCTATTTTTTTAGCGTATGCTTGTAT
>NZ_JBFTMA010001163.1:0-781 GCF_056396725.1 Bacillus sp. 05T31 | reverse complement strand
ATGTCTACGCGCCATATGATTCCAAAATAAAAGACAATAGTCAAAAGGTTTTTCATTTTCTATCCATCGTTGATGCTTATATAGAATTAACAAAATACGATACACCTTCTCATGTACTGATTGAACCAAAATTCGGCCAAAAAGGAACAATTGAATGCGATATGTTTTGTTTATTCCGAAACACTCCATTTATGATTGAAATTCAACGTACTCAATACAGTGAAAAAGTTATGCAATCCAAAATAGATCGATATGAACAGTTTTATTTATCAAACCTTTGGCAACAATTTCACTGGCAACGACCAAATAAAAAAGTATTCCCTATCGTTCTTATGATTACTGATACACATTATCAAATCACGAGCGACTATATAAAAGTAGTTCAAGTGCCGAATATCCATAGTTTAATAAACATGTTCTCTCCTATTAAAAAAGCTTCTGTATCTTCACAATCACCCAAAAATGGCATTAAGATTAAAATCAACTAAAATAATAAAAGAGCTAGTAAAATTCTAGCTCTTTTTTCTATGGCACTTACATACTCCAAAAATCATTAATATCAACCTTTGAATCATGCTTTCTAATAGCCTTAATTAATTTCCTCATCACTTGTGGACTAGGAATATAGTCTTTTTCATTACAAGCCTTAGAAACTGTATTGCGACTTACTCCACTAGCACCTATCAGATCTTTTTGCTCCAGACCGCGTTCAAACAACCATTTTGCTAACTTTGTTTTTTTCTTTGGTTTTCCCCACATTGTTTATGTACATCCCTTTCAC
>NZ_JBFTMA010001162.1:0-782 GCF_056396725.1 Bacillus sp. 05T31 | reverse complement strand
TTCTCTTTGTTTTTATATTGCTTTCTAGTATCGGGATATTTATTGGGAGATTTCTACGTTTCCATTCGATTCATTTATTTACAGAGCCATTATCTTTAGTAAGACAGTTTGTATATGCAATGAATGGATCTTCGGTACTTTTCATTATATGGCTGACGCTTTTACAATGTACGGTTTGGTGGTTATTTGTAGATGTAAAAAGGAGGGGATTATAATCGATAAAAATATTGTAATGTTAACGATAGTACTTATAGCGATTGCTCTATTTCTTTTTATCTCACAAGTCTATATAGCGATCCTTCTGTATAAGTATGAAAAGTCTTGGTGGTGGGGAGGGCTTAGTTTCCTTTTACCGTTTGGACTTAATGTGTACATATATCAAATTATTATATTAGAAAAACGGTCAGGTGATTGTTTTGAAAAGCTGAATCCGAAGGAAAGGAAGTTATGGAGGAAAATATACTTTCTTGTACTTATGCAATACATGTTTTTATTTTCGTGCTTCGGATTTCTTGCATCGCCAGCATTAATATTTTGATTGGTACGGTATAATGAGAACGAAAAGTTAGAAAGAGAGAGGGATAATGAAACTGCATATTTGCAAAATAACGAAAGAAAATCGGCATGAAATTGCTAATTTAAAAGTAACAGAGGAACAGCATGAATTTATTGAAAGCACAGTTGCGAATTGTTTAATTGAAACAGATACGAAATATAAAGAAAATGCTGTTTCAGTAGGACTTTACGATAGTAATACGCCGATTGGATATGCAATGTATGGC
>NZ_JBFTMA010001161.1:0-784 GCF_056396725.1 Bacillus sp. 05T31 | reverse complement strand
CACATCCATCAACTTAAGGTATCTTTTTATACAAAATGTGGTTTTTTCACGTAGTCTTTTATTATCTTTTATAGATAGCATAAAAGTAGGCACATCAAATAAACCCTGACGGGTTTTAAATTTTTCGCTATGCTACCTGATGGGCAGAAGTGGTATACTCATACACAACACCTAAAATATCAAAGACTGTTTTTTTCTCATATCTGTGAGATTTTCGTCCGTTTCGCTGTAGGAGGTTAAACAGACGAAGGAGAATCTTTGATAATTCTTGGGTGTTTTTATGTARTGCTTGATGAAAAAGTAAGAAATAATCTTTAATTATRTACATMGCTTTATATTCACTTAGYTCTTTCTGTTTCTTACGTAACAGGAGTTCTCTCATTTTAAACATAGTAGAAGAACATAATAGGATACTAATGAGTTGTCCATAAAGGTGGCATTCTAATCGCTCTTGTTTAATAGATTTACAAYGATGAATTCGAAACCAAGATTTCCATATTTTAAATAACAGCTCAATTTGCCAACGCAGTGAATATAAATCATAGATTTTCTCTTTCGGYACCCATTCCGTAGGAATGTTTGTCATATATACCGTAATTCCTTGTAAAAGTTTCGTACGCTCTGTATATGTAATCCCTTTTTTCTTTTCACGAATAGCTCGATCATGTAAACGTTTCTGTTTTTGCTCCTCTGTACATCTATAAACCACAATGCGAGTGGGTAGTTTGTCTTTGCTCCCTACATATACATCATGTAATTCATATACTTGGCCAGGTTGTAATTG
>NZ_JBFTMA010001160.1:0-784 GCF_056396725.1 Bacillus sp. 05T31 | reverse complement strand
GATTTAATATTAGCGGATGAACCAACTGCAAGCTTAGACTCAAAACGCGCACGTGAAGTCGTGGAAATGATGAAACGTGAAGTGAAAGAAAGTCAAAAAGCAGCAATTATGATTACACATGATGAAAGAATGCTTGATGTATGTGATCGTATATTGACGCTTAGAGATGGGCAGTTAATATAAAGAAAAAAGGCCAACCGTACATATATGTGCAGTTGGCCTTTKTATGATTATTTTAAAATAGATATAATGGCTTTATTTTGAGAATAACGTTTTAATTTTATTTCGTGTTATTAATAAAAYSCCGCCTAATACAGATAACATACCTAAAGTCATATTATTTGATTGTTCACTACCAGCATTAGGAAGTTCTCTAGCATTGTTGTTCGCTGGAACAGTAGTATTGTTATTATCCACYGTCGTTTGTTTAGGTTGTGATACTTCACTGATTTTGTTATCTACATTTTGCTTCGTTGTATGCAACTCAGCTAATTTGTCGTCAATTTTTTTCTCAGTATGTTTAAAATCATTTATTTTAATATCTAAGTCTTGTTTTTTCTTTGTTAAATCGTCTGAAACAGTTTGTTTCGCTTGTTTCATTTCGTTCAATTTATTTATTAAGTCCTGTCTAGCTTCTTGTAACTCAGCAAGTTTGTTTTTCACATCTTGTTTAGCTAGTTCTAAGTTAGCGGAAAGACTATCTAAATTTTGTTTAATTTTCTTAAGTTCCTCTAACGTGTTACCAGTATTCGGCTTATTTTCTTTAATTTCAGCAAGTTTGTCC
>NZ_JBFTMA010001159.1:0-785 GCF_056396725.1 Bacillus sp. 05T31 | reverse complement strand
AGATAGAAAGGGGGATTAACTCATATCACCCAAGTGTTCGTTAAATTCTCATTTAACGAACACAATAATTATAAGAATCTATAGTCGATTGTCTGCTGACGATCGACTATAGAGTTAATCAGCACGAAGCACATGCAATAAATAATTCTGTTTTAGATAACATCCATCTAATCAAAAAATCGAGTTATAAAAAGAGGGGGAAGGCATTTTTTATTGAAGTTTGTTTATAATAGTTTTTTAATTTGTTAGGGGGAATCGTAAAGTAGATTATTAATCTCTTTGATAATTTTTATTTCCCTTATAGTATTTGGCATATTGTATTAAAAATTTTAAATTTTGAAGGGAGAATCAATAAATATGGGCAAGAAAAAAAGAATAGGTAATAAGTTATTACTTGTCAGTGCAATTTGTACAATAACGATTCCTTCAGTTTCATATGCGGAGGAAGTAACTTTACCTAAAAATTTCGCGATTGCTTCAAGTCTGTATGAGGAACGGAATATGGATGTATTGAAAACAAGTGTATATCCCAATACATATAATAATCCGTTTAACCATCAATTTATTCCGACAGTGAACTACTCGCCACTTAGCAAAGCTTGAAGTGGGAGCTTCTCAGTTCCACGACGAAAGYAACCTTTCGTCTCCCTGAGCGTTACTTYGGGGTGTTCCACCCCTAGATGTCCAACGCTTGGACGCTCTTTTGGTACGGTTGRTATTTTACGCAGGAACCGAATGGCTTGGTTTTCGCACTCTATTTTCTTCCTGCAACCTCATATATCAAG
>NZ_JBFTMA010001158.1:0-786 GCF_056396725.1 Bacillus sp. 05T31 | reverse complement strand
CAGGACGTGTTATGGATGGTCGCTCTTTAAGTGACGGCTTACATCAAGCACTAGAAGCAAAAGAAGGTTTAGAAATTACAGAAGAAAACCAAACACAAGCTTCTATTACAATTCAAAACTTCTTCCGTATGTATCCGGCATTATCAGGTATGACAGGTACCGCAAAAACGGAAGAAAAAGAATTCAACCGTGTATATAATATGGAAGTTATTCCAATTCCAACGAACCGTCCTATTCTTCGTGAAGATAAAAATGACGTAGTATATGTAACAGCTGATGATAAATATAAAGCTGTGCGTGAAGAAGTTCTAAAACAGCATAAGCAAGGACGCCCTATTTTAATTGGGACGATGTCTATCTTGCAATCTGAAACTGTTGCTCGTTATTTAGATGAAGCAAACATAAAGTATCAATTATTAAACGCTAAAAGTGCAGAGCAAGAAGCAGACTTAATTGCAACTGCTGGGCAAAAAGGTCAAATTACAATCGCTACCAATATGGCAGGCCGAGGTACTGATATTTTACTAGGAGAAGGTGTCCACGCCCTTGGTGGATTACATGTAATTGGAACAGAACGTCATGAATCTCGCCGCGTTGATAACCAGCTTAAAGGACGAGCTGGTCGCCAAGGTGATCCGGGAAGCTCTCAATTTTTCCTATCTTTAGAAGATGAGATGCTAAAGCGCTTCGCTCACGAAGAAGTAGAAAAGTTGGAAAAATCACTGAAACCTGACAAAACGGGACTTATTAATACACCTAAAGTTCATGATTTCATTAACCGTACAC
>NZ_JBFTMA010001157.1:0-788 GCF_056396725.1 Bacillus sp. 05T31 | reverse complement strand
CGTACTATTTAACGAAAGAGGAACTTTCCAGTTTAATAGAATGTGTATTCGAAATGGTTCCAGCAGGAAGTTCTATCGTTTTCGATTATCCTGATGAAAACTTATTTACTGAAAAAGGATTATCCAATCGAGTTGAAAATATGGTAAAAATGGCTGCGGTAGGCGGAGAACCGATGAAATCATGTTTTTCTTATACGGAAATGGAAGCACTGTTAGAGAAGTCCGGTTTACTCATTTATGAGCACTTATCACCAGAGGACATTCATAAATTATATTTTGAGGGACGAAACGATTATTTAGAAGCTTTTGAGACGGTGCATTATGTTCATGCGGTGAAGAAGTAGGGAATTAGTAGGCATGGGGAGGGATCTCTGTGTCTTTTTTTGTGGAAAAAAGGAAATGAGGTGTAGTGATGGAAAGTATTAAGTATGTGGCTATTGGAAGGAGAATTCGATAGCTTAAAGAATGTGCAGTATGAATGTAAAAGATTAAGTAGCAATGCTAAAGGAGAACATAATGTACACAATTGGACAAGTTGCTAAATTTTTGGGTGTATCTAGGGATACTTTGAAATTTTATGAGGAAAAGGATTTGGTCAAACCTAAGCAAAGTGTTGAAAATGGGTATAGAAAATATAATCATTTTGATATATATGACATAACAACGGTAAATTTTTATAGAGAAATGGATATTGAAATAAAAAGAATCCAGGAGTTAAGAAAAAGTAAGAGTATAGAGGGATTAAAATCGTTGTTAGAAGAAAAAGAACAAGAAGTGTTAGAGGAAAT
>NZ_JBFTMA010001156.1:0-789 GCF_056396725.1 Bacillus sp. 05T31 | reverse complement strand
TTAAATAACCGGATAACTACTACGTAAACTAAATAACCGACTGTTGAAATTAATAAAATAATAATTCCTTTTTTAAAATTTCCGGCTTGCTCTGCATTCTTCTCTTCTTTACTTTGAAGCGATGTTAAAATAACCCCGATAATAATACAAACGAGCGCCAAAACTCCAAGAACGACCGATATCGTCGTTGACCATTCATGAAACACGATAACCCCAAATAATGTTGTTGCGACTAATTGAAGCCCTGTTGAAATCGGCATCGTTCTAGAAACACCCATTAAATCAATACTTTTTAATTGATTCGCTTGACCAAGTGCCCAAAATAAGCCAGATACAATTCCAACTCCAATAACAGTCGGAGTTAATACCGGCTTCATAAAAATATAAACGACAATTGAGAAGATAAGTGCACCGAACGTTGTACCGAGCGTTTGACTATACGGTCCCCCACCCAGTTTCACGTTAAATAGCACAATACTCCCCCAAAATATAGCTGGTAAAATCGCTAAAAGTATATCCATCGCTCATTACCTTTCTCTACAAAATGTCATAGGTTATCGCTCTAAATCATTAGAGTGAGCTTTTATTTTTTCGTTTTTTCGTGCACAAATCTTTTCTACAATAGAACCAGAAACATTCTTTTCTCGCTCCACTTTCTTTATCTTTATGTGATCTAAATTGTCTTCCAAAGTAAGTGTAACTTTATCATTCGGCGGATTATGTGCCCCTTGAAATGTAAGAAATTGTATCGTAACTTCAAACCTAGGAACAAACTCATCTTTCTTGCCT
>NZ_JBFTMA010001155.1:0-792 GCF_056396725.1 Bacillus sp. 05T31 | reverse complement strand
TACTTAACCAGTCTTCCATCCTCTAATGTTGCTGGATTATGATTGAAGAAAAATTTACTCATTGTCTCCACCTCTCTTTTGATAACGTTTACATTTATATAGATTATTTATGTTATTTATTTCACAATATTGTATGCATGTATATTTAATTAGTTTCATTATAAAGTAACATATCAATAGTAAATATGTGATTTTCCATCCATTTTGTGAACAAATCAAAAAATGAAAGCGTTTCCTTTATTATATACTAAAAAAACTTACTACGCTAGGGACAATTTTTTTAATCTACTAATCATCTACTTTTCTTTTTTTTATTAAACCTTATACAATTTTCAGAAATTATATTATAAAATATATGTATGACTTAAGGAGGATTTGTATGAATCAAAATAAAAAAGCTATATTAGATCTTGTCTTTTATCTCGTATTCCCATTCCTCATTTGGAAATTTGCAAAACCTTATATCGATCCTTATTACGCAATGTTAATTTCCTCTGTTCCGGGGATTATTTATACACTGTATACCTTTAAAAAAGAAAAACAGTTTAACGTTACAGGGTTCTTTATTTTAATTACACTCATTTCTAATACAACGGTAGACTTAATATCTGGATCAGCGGAACGAATGCTATGGAATGATGCATATTATCATATCGTACTTGGCTGCATCGTTATATGTACAATCTTTATAAAAAAACCACTTATGTTATATTTCGCAGCGGATATTTCAGCACTGCAAGGTCATGATCGTGATAAAAGTCGTGAGCTTTATCGTGATAGTCGTATATATCC
>NZ_JBFTMA010001154.1:0-792 GCF_056396725.1 Bacillus sp. 05T31 | reverse complement strand
TAAAATAAGTTCCTATAAAAAATAAAAAACACTTTTGTAAAACTTTTGGTATTCCCTGTACTTTTTAAATATAAATACTCTTTCAACATTCATTAGTACGTCGTTATATTCATTTAAACATATTGTCCCCATATTTTGAAACAATATTTTCCAGTATTATATATCAATAAAGTGAAACTTTAATCAATGGGGATTTTGTTCATCCCCCATTGATTATTAGCCCACACCAATCGGGCGTTTACGGGCAGCAGAGCTCCCACCTAACTGCTTTGCTCCAATCGCATTTTGAGGGGGGAGTTTACTGCCCGCAAATAGCGGGATAAACTGCTTCTAATTCCTTTCTATCCACAGCTATCGACTCCTTATGCTATTTCAATATATTGTTCACTTTATTTCCCCTTATTCATTAAATCACAGAAGGAATGTAACTCCCCACTATCGAATTTTTACATAACAAATATTATTAGGTGGTGCTTTACTATGAAATTAGCTGTCATTGGTGGCGGTGATTTACAAGATCCAAATCACTTGTATATTAATGAACGACTTATAGAATTAACGAATAAACAATACCCAAAAGTATTATTCATTCCTACAGCTAGTCGTGATGATGAAGGATATATAAAGTTATTTTTAGCAACATTTGAAAAGCAATTACATTGTGAGGTTCAAATTTTACGCATTTCAACCGAAACACCTACTAAATATGAAATAGATGAGATGATTCATTCTGCCGATTTAATTTACCTTGGCGGTGGAAATTACGTTCATATGCTTGAACAATGGAAAGAA
>NZ_JBFTMA010001153.1:0-801 GCF_056396725.1 Bacillus sp. 05T31 | reverse complement strand
ACCTTCTACATGCTCTTTCGTAGCTTCCTGCACTTGATCATCTAATGTAGGTTCTGATGGTTCTACCGGTTCTGGCTTTGGCTCTGGTACTATTTTTTCTTCAGGAATTTCCAGGATACTTTCACTACTAGCAGCAATTTCTTCTTCTGCTAAGTATTCTTCATATTCCTCTTCTTCTCTCTTTTTCTTACGTCTTGCTAAGAAGAACCATACTAGGCCAATTATTGCTAGCAAGCCAGCTGTAATCCCACCGAATAACCACCAGTTCATACCACTTTTTTCTGGCTCTTTCTCTTTTTCAACTTTCGGCTGGTCGAACTGAACAGTTACAACGTTAACTTGACCGTTTGTAAAGTTTCCATTCGGATCAGCTTGAAGCCCAGCTGCTGTGCCAATCGCTTCTTTAAATGTTGTCATATCAATTTTTCGTTTTACTAACGTATCGTTATCTACCCATACAACAACATTTGTTTTTGTTAATTCCGGATGTTTCTTAATTGTTTCAACTGTTTTATCTATTTCATAGTTTTCAATTTTGTTACCATTTTTATTATCGTAGACAACTTTACCGTTTTGATTATTGTTCGTACCGTAGTTCGGCACTTCACCGTTCGCTGTAATACCCGCACCTTGCTTCGTATCTGCTCCTTCTTGCGCAGTAGAGCTTTCCTCTTGCTCTTGTTTACTGCGAAGTACACCTTTATCGCCATATTTTTCTGACTGACGTGTAACTTCATCGTAGTTTACAGACACTTTCGTATTCACTTTATATTCATTTGATTTAAACATCGTCATTAACGT
>NZ_JBFTMA010001152.1:0-804 GCF_056396725.1 Bacillus sp. 05T31 | reverse complement strand
GTCATAACACCATCACCTCATGAAAAATATTCGCTATAGCAATGATATACCCTTTTGAAGAATAATTCACGTATCAATCGTTTTCATTTTTAACTTCTATTATCTTCACATGAGTAATGTATTTCGTTCGTATTACAGTCCCGATTTTAGGAATACATATCGTTTTACTATTTTTTATTAAATCCTGTAATGTGTTTAGGCATGTTCCTATATCCTCGTCGCGTGTAACTCTACCACTTATTTCTTTACCGTCAGATAAATAAAAAGTAACCTGATATGTATATTGTTGTTTTGTCATGATGCTCACTCACTTTCTAAATATAAAAATCTATTATTACATAAAAAAGACGTGGATAACCATGCCTTTTTTATTCTTTAGCCATTCTTTTACCATATTTTATTGATTTATCGCTTGTTCATAGCCACTATGTGCTGCGGTTATAAGTTTATGTAATAAAACCTCAAATTCTTCTAACATGTTGTTCACTTCACTCATAGCGTTGCACCTTCTTTATTATTCGCTTCAGCTATCGCTTTATCTATTAATCCTTGCCATATATGTTCTTCAAATTGTTTTTGCTTAATAAGAGTAATCAATTCGTTTAGTAATCCAAAAATCCCATTTACTTCCATCCCTTTATCTAAGCAAACTCCAACAAATTCCATTACAATGTTTTCTTTTATAGCTTTTTCTGAGTATTTATCTTCTTTTTGTGCTACCATACTAAATACATCTTTTCCATAGGGATTATTTTATTTGAAAGAGTAGGAGGCGCAATCTCCTGCTCTTTCTTTGTTTTTTGT
>NZ_JBFTMA010001151.1:0-804 GCF_056396725.1 Bacillus sp. 05T31 | reverse complement strand
TTCATATCCTCTTTCTTTCAGCCCTTTAATAATTCCAGGTACTGCTTTAACTGATTGTGGATGAATATCGTGCATAAGGATAACTTCTGTTGGGTTTGTAGCACCATGTAGAACGTTTTCTACGATTTTAGCAGATGCAGCGTCTACTGGCATTTTGTTGTATTTCCAGTCTAATGAATCAATTGTCCAATCCCAAACTTTTAAACCATTTTCAACAGCTTTGTTGCGAAGCGCTTCATTTAACCCTGGCATTGAGCCGTAAGCTGGACGAGTTAATACTGGTGATTTTCCTAGAACGCCAGCGATTAAGCCTTGGTCTTCTTTCATTTCATCAACGTAATGACCTTCTGTGTAAAGCTTCTTGTAGTTATGAGTCATACTGTGCATCCCAACATAGTGGCCTTCAGCATCTTCACGTTTTACAAGATCAGGGAAAGCTTTTACGTTTGAACCAATTAGGAAGAATGTTGCTTTTGCATTTTCACTCTTTAACATATCTAAAAGCTCAGCTGTGTATTTTCCAGGACCATCGTCAAATGTTAAGTAAGCGACTTTTCTAACTTGCCCGTTATAGTGCTTTGGAGCTTCTTTCGGAGCAAGGGACGTTTGAATTTCACTTACAAGTTGAACAGATTTCGCTTCATCCTCTGTACTTGCTAGAGCGATATGTGTTGATCCGTAAGCAGCTTCGTATGTAAATAATACCCCAGCGCAAATCAACAGAGCCCTTTTCACTAAAGTTGTCATCCGAATTCCATTGTGCATAATTTTCCTACTCTCTATAAAAGTTCTACTCTACTATAT
>NZ_JBFTMA010001150.1:0-804 GCF_056396725.1 Bacillus sp. 05T31 | reverse complement strand
GCATAAAGGGTGATGAAATGATATCCATTTATGATATTCAGCAATTGCTAAAGAAATTTGGCACGATTATTTATACGGGTGATCGAATCGCTGATTTACAATTAATGCAAGATGAATTGCGTGAATTAAATCAATCACAGCTAATCGATCCACAAGACTATCAAACAGCTTTATTTTTGTTGAAGCAAGAAATTCAAAAAGAGATAAATAAGAAATAGATAAAGGTAGGTACGTAACATGGAAGAGAAATGGTTAGTTGGTGTTGACCTTGGTGGTACAACGATTAAATTAGCATTTATTAATGTGTACGGTGAAATTTTACATAAGTGGGAAATCCCTACGAATACAAATGAACAAGGAAAACATATTACACTTGATGTAGCGAAAGCTATTGATAAAAAGTTAGAAGAATTGGGTGAATTAAAAAGTAAGCTAATTGGTATTGGTATGGGAGCTCCTGGTCCTGTACATGTGGCATCTGGAATGATTTATGAAGCGGTTAATTTAGGATGGAAAAACTATCCGTTAAAAGATTTACTAGAAGTAGAAACGGGATTACCTGTTGTTATTGATAATGATGCAAACTTAGCGGCGCTTGGTGAAATGTGGAAAGGTGCTGGTGAAGGAGCAAAAGATTTAATTTGTATGACACTTGGCACTGGTGTTGGTGGTGGTGTTATCGCCAATGGTGAGATTGTACATGGTATAAGCGGTGCTGCTGGTGAGATTGGACATATTACAGTTGTTACAGAGAACGCTTTTCCATGTAATTGCGGGAAGTCGGGTTGTTTAGAAACGGTAGCC
>NZ_JBFTMA010001149.1:0-813 GCF_056396725.1 Bacillus sp. 05T31 | reverse complement strand
ACTTCATGTTCTTCTAATAGATGATATTTTCCTCCAGGGCCTGTCTCATGCTTCAATTGACTCTTTAATTTCGCAACTTCCTCCTCTTCTTGTTGTTGAAATCTTTCTATATTTCTAATAATATCAGATAATATATCACTTATTTTTTGTATCTCTTTTGCATGACGAATGATATCATCTGGTTCTAATTCTAGTCGAACACTACCATTATTGTGGAACATTTCTAGAAAAGTTGACATTGGATGTTGTCCCATAAATACCGCTGCGAGAACACTATCTGTTCCATTACTTTTCGTTGTAAATTGTTTACCAATCATAGGTGCTCCAAATTGATCGAAATTTCCTACAGCATCTTTTTTATGTGTATAATCTACTACTTTATTTTCCATTACGCCTTCATCTACTCGTTTTTTTGCTTTATCACTTAGTAATCTATAAATATTTGGTGCAGCATATGTTGTTGCATAACAATCCATTTCTGCTGCTACATATTGAGCCTCCGCAGCACCTTTACTATGTCCGGTAGTGTGAATAGAAGTAGGGTTATATGTTTTCTTAATTTTTTCTGTAAATTCTAATGCACTATCAAATGATGTCGCTACCTTTCCGCCTGCTACACCAAGGTTCTTTTTCTGTCCAAGTGTAATTTGAACTACATCTGTAGTTTTATCTCCATCGAATCTATCAAATTCAGTACCACGGAATGCAACGATTACATTGTCATAATGTTTTTTATTTGGTTGATACTCATCCGCAGGTACTACAGCGATTGCTTGCAATCCATTTTTTACCTTTTCTTTATCTGCATTAAAC
>NZ_JBFTMA010001148.1:0-814 GCF_056396725.1 Bacillus sp. 05T31 | reverse complement strand
CAGCTGCACCGAGAGCAGTAAGGCCACCAACAACAGCTGGTGTTGCTGTACCGCCAGTCACAACAATTACTACCGCTCCGGCAATAGTTGCAATAACTAAAATGGCTGCTCCTAATCCACCACCAATTGACCAGGCTAATACATCATCAAAATGTTTTTTCTGAGTAGCACTTAGTTGCTCAATTTCAGCTTGAAGTTGTGGAATCRKTGCTTGTTGWCCYGCTAATATTGCCGTTAATCCACCTTTCCCATCCGGACCACCAACATTATTTTTAAAATCTGTTGAATTTGTATACAGTTTTGATTTGAAGTCTTGTAACATCTTAATTACATCTGTAACTTCTTTTGAATTTGTATTAATTGTAGTGACTAAATCATTTATGCCCTCTTTTAGRCCYGCCTTATCTYTCTTTTKTACAGTATCTACTARTGTGTCGTAATAATTTTGAAATTGTTCATCRTAATTTACAATATTACGTGCTGTYTTTTGAATSTKTGGCTTYGCTGTATCTARCCARTAATTYGCATTGATTCGCGACAGCTCTTGATTAAGGTGAATATTTTTGAGTAACTCTCCACCTCCTGAACCTAAATCRATATYRGATARATTWACATTCGGTTGTTTAATCATTGTTTTTGCGTAYAAATCCATTACAAGAATATGAGAYCCTGTTTCAGCYAATGCTTTCTTCAGTCCTTCAGGTCCTAATGCATAATTSCCTAYTTTYTGTTCTTGAGCGGTCKKTTCTTGTGCAAATGCATGAATAGTGTTACCRGTAGTAGMAGTTATAAYCGTTGCCAGMGTRGCTAAAGT
>NZ_JBFTMA010001147.1:0-814 GCF_056396725.1 Bacillus sp. 05T31 | reverse complement strand
ATGTATGAATACGCACAACGATATTATGTTACCTTTTTTTAATTTATTTTATTCTTCTACAAAGGTTCATTGTGAAAAGGTAGCAGCTATGCTAAAATTTTGAGGTACACTGTCTTTGTGGGGGAAATGAAAATGATATATTATGTAATAGCGTTATTTGTCATTGCCATCGATCAAATATCGAAGTGGCTAATTGTAAAGAACATGGAATTGGGTACGAGCATTCCGATTATCGATAATGTATTATACATAACATCTCATCGAAATAGAGGAGCTGCCTGGGGTATTTTAGAAAATAAAATGTGGTTTTTCTACATTATTACAGTCATTTTCGTAGCATTTATCGTATTTTATATGAAAAAATATGCGAAAACGGACAAGCTTCTAGGTATTTCATTAGGTCTAATTTTAGGCGGAGCAATTGGCAATTTTATTGATCGTGTATTTAGACAAGAAGTAGTGGATTTCATTCACGTGTATATTTTCTCGTACAACTATCCGGTATTCAATATAGCTGACTCAGCATTATGTATTGGAGTTGTATTAATTATTATTCAAACAGTATTAGAAGGAAAGAAAGCGAAGGAGTAATTGAATGAGTGAAGTAGTACAAGTAACAGTTGCAGAAGAACAAAAAAGCGAGCGAATTGATAAATTCGTTGCAGAAATAAACAGTGAATGGTCACGTTCACAAGTGCAGCAATGGATTAAAGATGCTGTTGTGACAGTAAATGGAAAATCAGTTAAAGGGAATTATAAAGTAAAAGGAAATGATGAAATTACAGTAACAATTCCCGAGCCAGAAGAGTTAGAT
>NZ_JBFTMA010001146.1:0-815 GCF_056396725.1 Bacillus sp. 05T31 | reverse complement strand
CTCATTCCCCCTTCCAATACTTGTGAAAATAAATGAATGTTCATTCATGATGGTTGTTTTCATTATATTATAGTCGTAACATAGTTACAATCATAATATTCTGAATTTTTATAACTATGCTTTACTTCCTTAACTTCTTATTATATGTAGAAACTCTCCTAATTTTAAAAGAATAAGAGAGTTCACGTTACTTAGCTTAATCTTATAATCGTTAAAACTGCACCAGGTGTAGTCGTTGATAACGTGGCAACAGCTAACAATCCAAACAACTGCAAACTAATTGCACTCCCCGCTGCAAGAGTCGTAATAATTGTCGCACTAAATGAAGTCGTTGCTAATGCAGGGGAATTGATAGTTCCAGCAAGCGGTGCACCATTAATTGTAATTCGCGAACTAACTAATAATGAAGCCGTTATATTAATTGTATATGAAATATAATAATTCCCCGCATTTGCGGCCGTAAATACAGTGTTCCCCCCCGACACTGTAATTCCGGGACCGATATTCTGATTATTTGGAAGTGGGACATTTGTTCCACCAAGAAGCACTGATATTGCCGCTCCTGATGTATTATTCGCAAATGCATACGTTGCCGTGATACTTGTACCTGTTACTCCCGTCGCTCCTGTTTCACCTGTTGCTCCCGTTGCTCCTGTTGCTCCTGTCGCTCCTGTTGGACCTGTTGCTCCTGTTGCTCCTGTTGCTCCTGTCGCTCCTGTTGCTCCCGTTACTCCTGTTGCTCCTGTCGCTCCTGTTGGACCTGTTACTCCCGTTGAACCTGTCGCTCCCGTTGAACCTGTTACTCCCGTTATTCC
>NZ_JBFTMA010001145.1:0-817 GCF_056396725.1 Bacillus sp. 05T31 | reverse complement strand
GGTATTACAAAATCTGCGGCTTTAACGGCGCCATACAAAGGATCATATTCATTTATAAGACTGCGGCAACTTTTCATATTGGTCCCGTATCCGTACTTAACCACATCCTTATTTAAAACAGGCGCAGGATTTAAAGCTAATACGTTTATATTATCTTCTTGATGTCTTAATGCAACTGTATTCGCTGCTCCGCCACCTAAAGAGTGCCCTAGTAAAGTTATCTTCTTTCCTTTATTACCCGCCTTGACTTTTTCATAAAATTTTTCTGCTTGACTATACTGAAATTCCGCTAACGACCCAAATATAGGCGAATTAGTTAAATTATGCAGTCCAATTGCTCCATCGGTTGCTAAATCGCCTATTTGACTCGGTTGCGTTCCAACGTAAACTATAAAAATTTCACCTGTATGGTTGTCTTTTAGAGCGTATGCTCCAAAACCAGTCTGAGGATGTTGATCATCCTCTGCTATTAGTTCGGCATCAAAGTTATCTTCTAGTCTTTTCTTATTTTTTCCTGGGTCTGGATTACTATAATCATCTTCTTTTTCATTAAAAGCATAAATATCAGTTGCTGCTAATCTTAATTTTCCTACATCACTGTTTATTTTAAATCTTTGGAGATCATTTGTACTATTCCCCACACTTATTCCCTCCTATTTTATGCATTACTTGTTATTCGTATATTGTCTTTCATACTCCTCATATTTGTTTTTAGAATTTTTATTATTATCTTCTTTAGTATTTAAATAGATTGCTATTTTTTGATCATGTCTTATTAATTGACCTTCTTTATTCTTTTTTTCATACCCCATCGTTA
>NZ_JBFTMA010001144.1:0-817 GCF_056396725.1 Bacillus sp. 05T31 | reverse complement strand
CAGCTGAAGTTGTAATCAATGCTCTTAAGTGATAATCTTTCAGTTTTTTCATTTCTTTATATAATATTATTAAAAGTATAAAATTAGAAAACGATTCTTTTTCGTGTGAAAAGAATCGTTTTTTTGTATTCTTATAATTCAAAGGGTAAAAGTAAGAATATAATGAAAATACATTACGTATCCGGAATGAAAATTTCATGTACTGAATTATTTTATTAACATAAACAATATCAAAAAAGTATAATATAATTCAGTTAACATATATAAATGTTTTATGAAAATAAAAAGGAGAAACTATGAAAAAAAATATTAATAGAGTCATTTTGATTGTTAGTACAATAGTTGGTATGATTATATTTTCATATTTGCAGAACAATTCAATAAGTGTAAATGAAGTTAATATAGCATCTAGCAAAATTCCTTCCTCTTTTAAAGGATTTAAAATCCTCCAACTTTCAGATTTACATAATAAAAAATTTGGTGAAAAGCAAAATGTTTTAATTAAAAAAGTAAAAAACTTGAACCCTGATATCATTGTTATTACCGGTGATTTAATTGACAGTAAATCATATAATGCAGAAATTAGTTTGCAAGTAATACGAGAACTTGTGACGGAGTATCCAGTATATTTTGTGACAGGAAATCATGAACAGTGGTCAGGGAAATATAACAGTTTAGAGAAAGAATTGAAGAAATACCATGTTACAGTTTTAAGAAATGAGCATGTAAGTATTCAAAAAGAGGGGCAAGAAATAAACTTGCTAGGTATTGATGATCCAGAATTTACTAGTGGAAATCGTGATGAAGAACATATTGT
>NZ_JBFTMA010001143.1:0-818 GCF_056396725.1 Bacillus sp. 05T31 | reverse complement strand
CATTTTTTTCATTTGCTCTTTTGCTATTCTGACCAGGCGGTCTTTTTTCATTGGATGTCTGGCATAACCTACACCAATTCCATCACTAAGCAAATCTTTGGGCAACATTTCTTCTCCCTTATCGAGATACAAAATTTTCTTTTCTACTTTATCCTTTTTATCTCCCTTAATCTTTGGAAGGTGAAGTAAATTTGCAAGTTCTGACCCCGTCCAGGTCATTTTTCCATAACTCGGACACGGAACCTTTAAGACTGAATGCTTTAACCTTCGATAGCGAAGCTCATTTACATCAGCCATAATACTTGCAACCATATTCCCCAAATTTTTGAGAACAGGGACACCAGGATAATATTCACTTGCGAATGATACAGCGACTTGAAAGGCCATTTCATTTCCTGCGAAACGTCTGTTCAAATCTCTATACTCTTCTTTCTCAAAAGCATCTAGGCCAAAACCAGAACTATGCTTCTTTCTTTTCTTAATTGCTTTTTCTGCTTTCCGTATGCCCTTTATCAAACGATGGCCGTTATCTGGAGAAAAAGAAATATCAATCCACGTTTTTTCTTCCGTTGCATTAAGTAGAGTCGGCAATACATCTTTTGTGTATCTTGCTAATGATAAAGTTGCTTCAAGATGTCTACGCTTCAAAACCATACGCCCGCCAACAGCTCTCCAAGTTGGGAAAGGTACTTCATCCATTTTCTGTTCATACACTTCTGCATGAATATATAGGCTTCGAAATGCCTGGACGACACGATTAATCCCATCATTTGGCCCTGCAAGATAAAAACGCAATCTTTCTTCTTTTCCTTCTGGAC
>NZ_JBFTMA010001142.1:0-819 GCF_056396725.1 Bacillus sp. 05T31 | reverse complement strand
TAGGGATGGATGGGGGGTGAGAAGAATAGCCAACTACTTCTGCACCTAATGAAGTTAAAAAAAGGGTAAGCCATGAGCCTTTAAAGCCAGTATGTCCTGTAATAAATACTTTTTTCTTATTCCAAAAAGATGATGAAGCCATATTASCAAACCTTCCACGGAGCGTTATTACTTTCCCATAGCTCGACTAATTTATTTTTATCGCGCAATGTATCCATTGGATGCCAAAAACCAGTATGTTGATATGCGGCCAATTCGTTTTTGTTTACTAACTGAACTAAAGTGTCTGTTTCAAAAACAGACTTATCTCCACTAATGTAATTGAAAATATCAGGATTTAAAACGAAAAATCCACCGTTAACCCATCCGCCATCACCTAATGGTTTTTCTTGAAATGATGTAACTGATTGCTTATCTATAACAAGGGAACCGAATCTACCAGGGGGTTGTACGGCAGTTACAGTAGCCATTTTCCCATGTTTTTTATGAAACGTAAGGAGTTCTTTTATATTTACATTACTTAATCCATCGCCGTAAGTTAAAAAGAAAGGTTCGTTCCCGACGTAATTTTGTATCCTTTTCACTCGGCCACCTGTTTCTGTATTTAGACCAGTATCGATAAGAGTAACTTTCCATGGTTCTATACGATGTGAATGGCTAGTGATTGTGTTGTCGCTTAATTGTATTGTGAAATCGGACATGTGTAAGTTGTAATTTAGAAAGAATTCTTTAATTGCATATCCTTTATAGCCTAAGCAAATAATAAACTCAGTAATCCCGTAATGACTATACAAACTCATAATGTGCCATAGAATAGGC
>NZ_JBFTMA010001141.1:0-821 GCF_056396725.1 Bacillus sp. 05T31 | reverse complement strand
CTGTTGGCTCATCCCCTAAAATAATGGCTGGTTCATGTACAAGCGCACGGGCTGCTGCTGAACGCTGCTTCTGTCCACCAGATACTTCAGATGGATACTTTTGAAGTATCGCCGAGATCCCCAACATATCTGCCACTTTTTCTACTTTCGGCCCAATCTTACGTGATGGAACACTTTGTAGTGAAAGTGGGAGTGCAATGTTTTCATAAATTGATAGATTTTCTAGTAAGTTAAAGTCTTGGAAGATGAACCCCAATTTTTGAGAACGGAAATCAGATAATTCACCTTGCTTCATCTTCGTAATATCCGTACCTGCAATTTCAACAATACCTCCTGTTGCTTTATCCAATGTTGAAATTACATTTAGTAACGTTGTTTTTCCTGAACCAGATGGTCCCATGATGCCAACAAATTCACCCTCTTGAATCGAGAATGACACACCTTTTAATGCGTGTGATTGGTTTTCGCCTTTTTTACCATATACTTTTTGGACGTTTTTAACGACCACAACTGGTTTGTTCATATAGAGCCTCCTACACTTGTTTTTTCTTTCCCTATTCTGCGTTTTTTCGACATAATCCGCCATTGGTTAACCTTACATTTACCTTACACTTTTGTAATGTACAAAAATACCTCTATATCCCCGTATATGAAATACATGGATATATAGATATTGCTTCTTTTATATATAAAGTTTACATAACCTATCAATATAAATAATCAACGATGCATAAAACTTCCGTTAAGGGGGTAATTAAAGATATTAGCTTGATGGCAATTCAGCTGAACCCCATAGATAAGTATTGTGCCCGCTTTTGTAG
>NZ_JBFTMA010001140.1:0-824 GCF_056396725.1 Bacillus sp. 05T31 | reverse complement strand
CCTTTGAACCTCGATAAATCCCTTTTCTTCTAACTGTTTCACAAGTCTTGTAACCGTAGCTCTACTCAAATTCGTGTAATTCTCTAATTCTGTAATTGAGAATGGAATAAACTTATTGTCCGAGTAGATCGCTATTGTTAGCAAAAACATTTTTTTCTAAACGTGCTACTATCTTTCCACTGGCTGATTGCAGCAACTTGTCATATTGGTGTGGCTTCATATCCAATTCCATATAGTGTTTTCTATTAGACTTGTAATGATTCTTATGTAGATATCGCTCATAAATCAGTATTCTTTCCTGTTTATTCAGAGAGTTAACAGCATCCACTATAAATTGGTAGAATGAATGTAATGATTCGTTGTCTCTAAGCTCATAGAATTCCACCAAACAATCTCTGAAGTTCTCGTGATAGGAAAGTATATGATTCTCGTAAATTAGCTTATTTCGGCTTATACGTTGTTCTGCGCCATCCTGAAAACGTACGATGTAAAACCAATACATGTGGAATATGTTTTTTAATGTATTTTTTTCCATGTTATTCACTCCCTTCAAATACAAAAAAAGCAACGTGCCATTTTATACGACAAGTTGCTTTTTATAATTATACTTTTTATCCAATCTCCAAACGATGCATCGTTGCCTCTGAATAGATTACTCTAATATTCTTTTTGCTGGTTTTATACMATTTTTACAAACAGTATGTGTGATTTTACTAATTATTTATTTAAATATCAATCGATTATTATTTATATCAATTTAAATAGAATGATATTTTTTCACAGTAAATATCATTCACATGAATAAAGATGCGAATGCTTCCTGC
>NZ_JBFTMA010001139.1:0-826 GCF_056396725.1 Bacillus sp. 05T31 | reverse complement strand
GCAGCAATACCTTCTTTACCTAATTTCATTTCTAAATACGGAGCTTTCATTGCGCCAACACCATGTTCACCAGTAATCGTACCACCAAGCTCAATCGCTTTCGCAAATATTTCAGCAAAAGCTTGTTCGGCACGATGCATTTCTTCTTCATTACGGGCATCTGTCATACAAGTCGGATGCAAATTACCATCACCAGCATGACCAAAAGTACAAATAGGAATATTATATTTCTTTGCAATTGCATTAATTGCTTCAACCATTGGAGCGATTTGTGAACGTGGTACAGTTGCATCTTCTAATATTGTTGTCGGTTTTAGTCTTGCAAGTGCTGATAGTGCACTACGGCGTGCTGTACGAAGCGCATCTGCTTCGGCTTCATCTTTTGCAACGCGAACATCGACCGCATTCATAGCACGGCAAACGTTAGCCATTTTTTCGATATCGCGATTGACAACCTCGGGCGGGCCATCTTGTTCAATTAATAAAATTGCTTTAACGTCAGTTGGTAAACCGATTTGTGCAAACTCTTCTACAACTTCAATTGTTGGTTGGTCTAAAAACTCAAGTGTCGCCGGAATAATTTTATTTGCAATAATAGCAGAAACAGCTCGAGCAGCTTCGTTAATATCTTCATATAGCGCAAGCATCGTTTTCTTCGTTTCAGGCATAGGGACAAGTTTTAATATAGCTTCCGTAACAACACCAAGTGTTCCTTCAGAACCAATAAATAAACGAGTTAAATCATAACCAGCTACATCTTTTGCTAATTTACCACCAGTGCGAATGATATCGCCGTTCGGTAAGACAAGTTCAAGCCCCATTACAT
>NZ_JBFTMA010001138.1:0-828 GCF_056396725.1 Bacillus sp. 05T31 | reverse complement strand
GCCTACTCGTGCATCATTATGATAAACGAAAAAATATGAAAGTCACATTTTTAATTATGGCTGTGGTCGGAAATATTTTATTACTTTCTTATTTTAAATATATTTCATTTTTCACAGACATTTTAAACAACGCTTTACATTTATCTATCCAGGTGGAACCTATTCCACTACCAATTGGGATTTCATTTTATACATTCCAAGCGATGTCATACGTCATCGATATATACCGTAAAGATGGCGCAGTTCAAAAGAATCCACTTAACTTAGCACTATATATATCAATTTTCCCGCAGCTTATTGCCGGACCAATCGTTCGTTACAATATCGTTGCTGATCAAATTAAAACGCGCATCCATTCTTTTGAACGATTTACAGAAGGTATCCAAATTTTCGTTTTAGGATTAGCGAAAAAAATGTTAATCGCCAATCAAGTTGGATTTGTCGCAGATAAAATCTTTGCCTTACCACCGTCTGAAATGAGCGCTGGAACGGCTTGGATTGGTATTATCGCCTATACACTTCAAATCTATTTCGATTTCTCAGGATACTCTGATATGGCAATTGGACTTGGAAAAATGTTCGGATTTGATTTCCCGAAAAACTTCAATTATCCGTACATCTCGAAATCCATTTCAGAATTTTGGAGAAGATGGCATATTACACTAGGCTCTTGGTTCCGCGACTATATATACATTCCGCTCGGCGGAAACCGTGTATCCAAACTAGCAAATTACCGTAACCTCTTCATCGTATGGGGATTAACCGGTTTATGGCACGGGGCAAGCTGGACATTTATCGCCTGGGGATTATATTACGGCTTTATTATCT
>NZ_JBFTMA010001137.1:0-830 GCF_056396725.1 Bacillus sp. 05T31 | reverse complement strand
GTGATGAAGAGTTGACGCAGAAAGTAATTGARGATAGTAAACAATTAGCGTATCCAAAATGGAAGGTGTTTTTTGATAGTCTATTTATGTTGGGGGTACTTTTGTTTGTTACAAAAATCGGTATATGGATGTTAAATAAGTTTGCAGGAACAAGCATTACAATTGTTGCAGACGCACCATATGTAATGAATTTTTTACCGCTCCTATTAATGATTATAGGTGGTACGGTTTCTGATAAATTGAAGAAAATATATAGATAAGAGAAAGATTTGTAAGAAATCCCCTACACTAGCTGTTCTTTTCACCCAAATTGTGTACTATAAAGGATAGATAGGAAGGGGACGTTTAGAATGGAATTTCATGAGCAAAAGATTTTGCCGGCAGTGAGGCAAATTAAAGATTTGGAGAAGCTATTACATAGTTCGTATGAGTATATTGTTATTTTAGATATTCATGTCGGTCAATTGAAGAGTGTTGTGTCGCTCGCAAAGCAGCATAATAAAAAAGTATTTTTACATGTGGATTTGATCCATGGATTACAAAGTGATGGGCATGCGACGGAGTTTTTATGCCAAGAATATAAACCGTACGGGTTATTATCGACAAAGGCGAGCGTAATTATGAAGGCGAAGCAAAAAGGTGTCGTCTCCATTCAACGCATCTTTTTAATTGATTCTAGCGCAATGGAAAAGAGCTGTAATTTGCTAGRAAAGACGAAGCCGGATTATATAGAGGTGCTTCCTGGTGCGTTAACGGGTGTCATTGCTGAGGTGAAAGAGCGTACAGGTGTACCAATTTTAGCAGGTGGTTTTATTCGAACGGTAGAAGAC
>NZ_JBFTMA010001136.1:0-831 GCF_056396725.1 Bacillus sp. 05T31 | reverse complement strand
CATCAAAGGAGTCCCAAGTGTCATAGCTGGCGGGTTACAGAACGGGAAACGCTGGTCTTACGCTACAGGTACAGCCAGTTATGAAGTACCACACCCGGTGGAGTCCAATTTTTCATTCCGTATTGGAAGTATTTCAAAGACTTTCACAGCGTCCGTTGTATTACAGTTGGCTGACGAGAAAAAATTGAATCTGGATGATTCGGTTGAAAAATGGCTACCAGGTGTCATAAAAGGTGAAGGGTATGATGGCAACAAAATTACGATCCGTCAGTTATTGAATCACACAAGTGGGCTTGCTAGCTATACAGATTTGGATTTCCGAGATATTACTTTGCCTCAAAATCCATACCGTTACTATTCCATCGATGAGCTTATCGACCTTGGACTTTCAAAGCCACCTGTATTTGCACCAGGGAAGGGCTGGAATTATTCCAATATGAATACTGTACTAGCCGGTCAAATTATTCAAAAGGTAACAGGAGAAACGTATGCGGAGCAGATCAGGAAACGGTTTATCATACCGCTTGGAATGAAAGGGACATTTGTGATGGGAAATAGTCACGAAATTCCGGGTAAGCATGCCACAGGATATAATATGGATAGATCGGGTCATTTGTATGATTTAACAGAAATGAATCAATCATGGGCAAATGCGGCGGGAGATATAGTCTCAACAGTTAATGATTTGACTACCTTCTTCAGTGCGTTGTTGGGCGGGAAGCTTCTGACTCAAGAGATGATGGACCAGATGCACACAACAGTAGATGGACCTTTTGGTAAAGTCGGACTAGGGATTTATGAATTTAAAACAGCGGATGGGCAATCTTACTG
>NZ_JBFTMA010001135.1:0-835 GCF_056396725.1 Bacillus sp. 05T31 | reverse complement strand
CTGTAAAACATGATCTTCTTCAGATGTTTCAGTTTGCTTGTTTACCATGCTCGTAATGTAAAAGAACCCATCGTTTAAATAATATGTATCTTCCTTTTTCGCATAAAAATAGCGTGCTGCATTACCGATATACTGTTCGATTTCAATTGTCCATCCTAATTCCTCGAGTAATTCACGATGCAAACATTCTTCTTTTGTTTCATTACCTTCCATACCGCCACCAGGTAAAAAGTAACGGTCTCCTTTTTGGATAACAGCAATCTTTGAAGAAGATGAATGAAAAATAATCGMATAACAACTWGGCCTTAATACATACTGAACAGTAAGCTCTTTATAACCAAATGTAAGTTTTGAAATCATAAAATATGACCTTTCTCTATAAAATACATAAAAGGGATATTAAGGTAAATGTAGAATTATATAAGTATAATCTTATAGGGGTGGAGTGATATCAACATGATAAATCGAAAGTGTTCAAGGTGTAAAGAAATAACAGGTACAATACATGGTGGTAAAAAAATAAATGAAGAATTTTTGTGTGAGGATTGTCTTCAAAAAGGAATTGCGAGTGGGGAAATCGAATTATCACAAGTGGAAGAAGAACAAACTTCGTATCTTTCTATAAAAATATTAAAAATAATGAGTGTTATTTATTTAATAGGATCAATTTTAATGGCTTTTTCTGCTGGATCGCTTATACATGATCCAGGATTTGGGGAAGTATCAATTTCAGGATCAGGATCAGGTGCAGTTGGTGTTATTATTATTGGATCCATATTCCAGTCTGTACTTGTATTTTGCGGTATTTGGGTATTCATCCTATTAGTAGAAACAG
>NZ_JBFTMA010001134.1:0-839 GCF_056396725.1 Bacillus sp. 05T31 | reverse complement strand
CTATGGCTGTCTATTCAATGGAGTGATTGAATTTTGTTAAGAATGAAAATTTAGTGAAGAAAAAAGTAATGAATAAAAGGAGAAATCCCTGGGGGACAGGGATTCAATAAGGGAGATATCATTGTCGTTCAATGTCGAAATTTGGCGTATTCGACAAATTAATATTATCACGAATTTTCAGGAGATTGTGATAGTGGATGTGTCAAAAATGTGTACGGGTTTCATATAAAAGTGTTATTTAAATAGGAAAAGGGAAAAGAATTAAGTTCACTCGTTCTTAAGATTTTTTCCCTTTTAAATTTACTGTTTGTTCGTTGTTCTATATACATCTGAAATTGGTAAATCTTCGCCATGTAAAGCTTGAGTACTGTCCTTTTTGTTTGAATTATGTGCCTCCTGAGATGTTTCTTGCAGTTGTTCTTGGGCCTTACTAGGGGTATTCAGCGCATCTAATGACACAGGATCAAGTTGTTGACTTAATAAATCTTTTTTATCCATGTTATGTAGCTCCTTTTTGAACTTAGATATAAAAACAAAGTATTTTTAAATAGTTACGTGGGTATTATGTATCTTTGAATGGAATTATATACACAAACTATATTGAGAATTTAACTAATTATAAAAATTACTTGTGATGACAAGCTTAAGAAATATAAAGATCATTAGTTCTTAATAAAAGCGTTATTTGTGCGACACGTTTCCTCATAAGTGTGCAAACACGAAATAGGAGGGTTATCAACTTGATAACAACAACTTATTGACTGAAAGTAGGAATGAAAGCCGTCAGGTTGAGCTGAAACTACTTATCTGATACTCCTACATGCAAGGCGTGATAGTAG
>NZ_JBFTMA010001133.1:0-844 GCF_056396725.1 Bacillus sp. 05T31 | reverse complement strand
ATAACGAGATAATGAGATAACAAAGCTTACTCTTGAAAAAAATCATGTAGTAAGTTTTTTAATTTGAGATATTTTCCGTACATGATATGTTAGATGTATTAAAGTAAGTATTCGAGAAGCATGAAGGTGCAAAACAATTCGATTGTTAAGCATTTAAATACGTGAGGGGTAATCATATGACAATTTATATTGCACTACTACGGGGAATTAATGTAGGTGGACATAAAGTAATCAAAATGGCAGATTTGAAAATAATGTTTGAATCAATAGGGTTAAAAAGAGTGAAAACGTATATTCAAAGTGGAAATGTAGTGTTTGAGTCAGAAGAAGAGATAAGTTTTTTAAAGGAACGAATTGAATGTGAAATTAAGAACGTTTTTGATTTCAATGTTCCAGTCATGTTACGAGCAAATGATGAATTTGTTAATATTATTAAAAAGTGTCCTTACGAGACCCATTCGTTATTAGAAGGAGAAAGTGTACATGTGGCCTTTTTAGCTAATCCACTTTCTGAAGAAGACAATAAGCGGTTACTTATGTACAAAAGTGACATAGAAGATTGCCATATCGAAGGAAGAGTAGTGTATTTATTTTTCAAAAAAAGCATTCGTAATTCTAAACTAATGAACCAGTTTCAAAAATTACATACGCCAGCTACAGTAAGGAACTGGCGGACTGTGAATAAGCTGAAAGCAATAGCAGAAGGTATTTAAACATAAAAAAGTGGTTTTCTGCATTTAGAAAACCACTTTTTTTATTTATATTGTTTGGCGACAATGAGTTCAACAATAGGGAAAATAAGAAAGGAAGAACAGAGTGCAATAAAGAGTGGAAGGTTTTTTAC
>NZ_JBFTMA010001132.1:0-850 GCF_056396725.1 Bacillus sp. 05T31 | reverse complement strand
AGCCCCCCTCAAGATGAGATTTCCCATAGCGTAAGCTAGTAAGATCCCTGAAAGATGATCAGGTTGATAGGTTCGAGGTGGAAGCATGGTGACATGTGGAGCTGACGAATACTAATAGATCGAGGACTTAACCATATAATATGAAGCAACGTTATCTAGTTTTGAGAGAATATAAAAAACTTATTGACTTTCWRRGTGAATMARKTATAATAATGWTTGTCTCAAWMGAATAWAGTCTGGTAATGATGGCAGAGAGGTCACACCCGTTCCCATACCGAACACGGAAGTTAAGCTCTCTAGCGCCAATGGTAGTTGGGACCTTGTCCCTGCGAGAGTAGGACGTTGCCAGGCAAAATGGAGGATTAGCTCAGCTGGGAGAGCACCTGCCTTACAAGCAGGGGGTCGGCGGTTCGATCCCGTCATCCTCCACCATATATGTCGGAGGGGTAGCGAAGTGGCTAAACGCGGCGGACTGTAAATCCGCTCCTTTGGGTTCGGCAGTTCGAATCTGCCCCCCTCCACCATTTCTTAATTATTGGGCTATAGCCAAGCGGTAAGGCAACGGACTTTGACTCCGTCATGCGCTGGTTCGAATCCAGCTAGCCCAGCCATTAAGAGCCATTAGCTCAGTTGGTAGAGCATCTGACTTTTAATCAGAGGGTCGAAGGTTCGAATCCTTCATGGCTCACCATTTTCTTAAAAAATATGCGGGTGTGGCGGAATTGGCAGACGCACTAGACTTAGGATCTAGCGCCTTTGGCGTGGGGGTTCGACTCCCTTCACCCGCACTTTTAATAAAATAACTCAAACATGTCTTGCGGAAGTAGTTCAGTGGTAGAATACAACCTTG
>NZ_JBFTMA010001131.1:0-851 GCF_056396725.1 Bacillus sp. 05T31 | reverse complement strand
AATTGTAGGTAAATAAAGTGAAACTTTAATTAGTGGGGTGTCCATCCCCGCGAATAGCGGGATAAAGGAGGAAACGATGGATAATATAACAGCAGCTAAGCAGAAAGAGGCTCAGCCAATAAGTGTACGATATTTTTCAAAAATGAAAGGGAAAGGGAGAAGTCCATTACAAGTAAATATAAAGGATTCTTTAACGGGACTACTGGGGGGATTTTTAACAATTCTCACCTTAACATATTTAACGAGTATAACCTCTACAGAATTGCTAATGGCTCCATTTGGAGCGAGTTGTGTATTAGCGTTTGGAGTTTGGAATGCACCGCTATCTCAGCCGCGTAATATTATTGGAGGACATTTAATTTCAACTTTCATTGGTCTATCAATATATCATTTGTTTGGGAATGATTATTGGACAATTGCTTTAGCAGTGGGGATGGCAATAGCCGTTATGATGTTAACGAGAACAACGCATCCTCCGGCAGGGGCCGATCCAATTATCGTTATTTTAGGGGCAAACAGTTGGAGTTATTTAGTAACACCAGTTTTAGTTGGTTCCGTGGTTATTGTGGTTATTGCTTTATTCATTAATAATATGAGTAGTAAAAGAAGCTATCCAACTTTTTGGATATAATTTGTAAAGTGAAAGACAATTTAAGTGAGTATTCTATTTTTACTATGTTTTATTTTTTATATAGAAAAAGCCTTAGTTGTAATTATGGCTAAAGGCTTGGGTTCGCATCCTTTTTAATTGATAAAGAAAAGATACCCATATAAGAGTGTCTTTTTTATTTGAGTTATGCGCATTGCTTAATAAGACGCTAGTTTCTCAGTCTGACTATGAGTAACTATGT
>NZ_JBFTMA010001130.1:0-851 GCF_056396725.1 Bacillus sp. 05T31 | reverse complement strand
GAATGAGTATAGCTGTAAAACCTATTGGTAGGAAGATCAGAGAAAGGAGAGATTTCATGTCTCTACTCCAAGGAATTTTAACTCGACTTGTTAGTCTACAAGAACAAGCTGAAAGCGGTGAAGTAGCACAACGCTATTTTGAAGTGAACGGTGAGCGCAAATGTAGCGTGAAATTTTTCGATAAAAGTGAAATGTATGAGTTAGAAGTGTATCAACAAGGTGAAAAACCTCAAGTGTATCAATTCGATAACATCGATATGGTTGCAATTGAGATTTACGATATCATTTCTTGATACATATAAAAAAGGTACTGCCAAATGGCGGTACCTTTTTTAGTTATATTAATTAATGGGCTATATAGGTAGTAGAAGTTTCAATTTAAGTCGCGATTAAATAAAAGAGTTTTTATAAATGTATATGTATAGGAATTTTTCATTTTTCCTACAATGATAGTAAATATTAATAGGAGGTGCAAAGGATGGAACGCTTACCGATTGTTATTTGTCCTAATTGTCACAGTCATGCTGAAATTAATCATGTATTAACTGCCCAGTCTAATCAAAATGTAATTTATACATGTAAGTTTTGTAATTATGTAATTCGAAATATTGAAACGAATAAAGGGTAGTAAGTTATAATTTTTGTTTTTGTCCCATACAATGAGAATACGAAAAGTCTGTCTAATTGAAAGGACGTGACTATGTGGACGGTGAGCATACATTTTATAATGTTTCAGAGAGACATTTGAATTTTGATATGGTATTTAACCGTATTTGTAGTTTCATTGAAAAGGATCCGCGAAATTTATATCGATTATCTATTGGGACAGACTCACAAGCGCATCAAAAGGA
>NZ_JBFTMA010001129.1:0-853 GCF_056396725.1 Bacillus sp. 05T31 | reverse complement strand
ACTTTTAAAGGTAAATCCGCTTTTTGAATTTCTTCATAGGATTTTACTTCAATCGATGATATTTCATTTTTATCTTTATTTTCTTGGTCTACATAAATGCACAAAAATGCCTTTTCATTTAATTTTTGATCGTTTGATTGTTTTTTACTTCTAAATGTAATTTGTTTTCTTACTCCATCTTCATCATATGCCGGCAATGTGTAGTTCCGTTAGTTTCTACCTTCTATCTTTTCAATAAACCCTTCACCTTTTATCTGTATGTAATATACATCCTTACCGATTCTATTTAGAGAAGCTCTTTCGGATAGTTAAGTTGCAAAATAATAAACTTAGTGTAATAACAGATAAAAATTTTTCATTTTCATTATCTCCTTTAAATTATGTATTTAAAGTATACGGTTATTTTTTAAATAGAAAAATCGATTTTGATTACAGCACTCTTACAATCTTGTAAGAGTATAGCTTATTTACACTAAATTAAAAAATATGAGGATGGAATGAATAGGTTATAATGAATTTTTGAAATCTTAAAATAAAAGTAAAATAATGAATCATGGTATAATAATAAAGGACGTACATATTATTTTGTCAATTGGAGAGGAGCTTAAAAATGTATACTACTTTAGAACAATTAACAAAGCACCCTGTATTTTATCATTTTGCAGAAATTTCAAAGATTCCTAGAGGATCCGGTAATGAAAAAGAAATTAGTGATTACTTAGTGAGTTTCGCAAAGGAACGTAATTTAGAAGTTATTCAAGACGAAGCGTTAAATGTCATTATAAAAAAAGAAGCTACTTCTGGTTATGAGAATGTTCCAGCTATTATCATTCAGGGGCACTCTGATATGGTG
>NZ_JBFTMA010001128.1:0-854 GCF_056396725.1 Bacillus sp. 05T31 | reverse complement strand
AGTCTTTAGATCGACCAGGTACATTTCGAGTTCATGAGGTTTTTTTATTAAAATCCACGTTGTTAAAATAGTACGAAGCATAGAGCTTTTTCCGCTTCCTGGTACACCACTGATTAATGTGTTAGGGGATGTAATTAAGGAGTACTTGATCCATTGGTTGTATTTGTTTTGACCAACAACGATTGGTAACGGTTCATTCTTCAATAGAAGCTCGTTAAAGCTGTAATGTAAGCTTTTCATACGTTTAGGAAATATACGTATAACACAAGTTATAAATCCTATTTCTAGCTCGATACTGTCGCCTAAATATTGTTTGAAGACATACTCCTTTTCGGTTAAATTCTTTGGGTTCATACCTTTTGGTATGGTGAAAATAATTTCCTTGTGAGTCTCTAAAATAAGTATTTTTTGGATAGTAGGGTAAATGTAGGTTTTAATATTTCCATACGTGATGTGAGTCAAAAACAAGCTTGCTGAATGAAATGATTTTTTAGTTTGTTCCTCTAAATCGTTAATTTGATTTTTTCTTTTTATATAACTTTGGTAATTTTGTAGGGCCTTCTCTAATTTTGCTAACAATGAAATCCATCCTTTCTGGTCCATTGCAATATTTACCAGGACAAATTAACCCTATTGGTAAATATTACTTGGTATAAATTTTTGGTTAAGGGGCACTATGACTTCCCTCGGCCTTCCGCCCTCGTCGTCATAAACACATCCTTTATTTCCTGTTATTGCTACTCGTAACACGTTAATACATAGGTAACATTAAGTAGGTAGTGATTTAAGTTACTGATAAAGTAAATTAAAAGCTCTTGCTTAGTCATTAGCCTATGCAGCGATTGAGTAGGAGG
>NZ_JBFTMA010001127.1:0-857 GCF_056396725.1 Bacillus sp. 05T31 | reverse complement strand
GCCGGCACAGTTACCTGTTGTTGCCCTTTATTCGGATCTTCCTTTTGCTCCTGCTTTGGTGTTTCTTTTGGCTGATTAACAACCTTTGCTTCTTCTTTTACTTCTGGYGCTTTCKGYTGCTGGGGTTTCTCTTCTTGTACTTTTTGTTGCTCTGGTTGTTTATTTACAGCAGGCTGTTCCTTTGGTTTCTCTTCTTTCTTTACTTCAGCTTGTTCCTGCGCTTTTTCTTCTTTCGGTTTCTCTTCTACTTTTTGTTCTTGTTTATCTTTCTGCTCTTCTTGTTGTTTCTGTTCCGGTTCAGCTTGCTTCTCTTCCGGTTTCGGTACATCTTTTTGTTCTTCCTGTTTCGCTACTTCTTTTTGCTCTTCTTGCTTCGGTTCTGCCTTCTTCTCAGGTTTTACAGCCGTTTCTTCACATCCRGCTAATAATCCCAATGAAAGAACTAAAGAAATGAACCATTTCATCTTACTCATGCTGTCCCTCACCTTTCATATTAAAGTGAAACTTTAATGAGTGGAGATTTTGTTCATCCCCACTCATTATTAGCCCTCACTTTTATAATAAAATTAGGAGCAAATGATTGCTCCTAATTTTTGTTAAGCTGCTTTACGTCTCCATAATACATATGCAGAAGCGATACATAATACACCCATACCTACTTGTGTAGCTGCACTATGAGAAGATGCTCCTGTTTGTGGTAATTGATTCTTATTCTTGTTTGTTTCTTTATTAACTCGTTCGTTATCTACAACAACTTTTAGATTTTCATCCTTTGGTTGTTTTTGTAACTCTTCTTGTTGTTTCGGCTGTTCTACAACTTCTTTTTCTTCTACAGTTGTCTCTGGCTCTACAATTGG
>NZ_JBFTMA010001126.1:0-857 GCF_056396725.1 Bacillus sp. 05T31 | reverse complement strand
GAAAATGAAGAGATAGATTATTTATATTTTTTTGTTGAAGGAAAAGCGAAAGCGTTTAACACATTAAGTAACGGGAAATCGGTATTATTATGTTTTTATGATAGTTTGCAGTTACTAGGAGATGTGGAGTTAATTCATTCTCAAAAAACTGCTTCAAACGTACAAGTGATGGCAGATTCGTATTGTGTTGGGCTACCTTTAGGGAAAGTGAGAAACCAATTATTTCAYGATGCGAAATTTTTGAGATGTATTTGCGGTTCTTTAGCCCATAAATTAAATCGACTTTCAAAAAATAGTACAATTAATTTACTGTATCCACTTGAAAATCGACTTGCAAGTTACATGTTAGCAGCAGGGGAACGCACTGTTCAGCAYGGAAATAGAATTGTRTTTAGTGGGAATTTAACGGAAAYAGCTGAATTGTTAGGRACGAGTTATCGGCATTTATTACGTACATTAAATGTTTTTTGTGATAAAGAAATTATAAAGAAAAGCAGTGGTTGTTTTGAAGTGATGAATGTAGATGTTTTGCGGGAATTGGCGGCGGATGTTTATAAATAGAATAATATTTTATGAGGAACGGGTTTAGGATTAGAAGTACTAAAAAATCCTTTATTAGATTGGAAAGTTGAGTTAAGGACTTGGCGAATAAAATAAAGAACTACTCTTTTATATTTTGGAGATATATTGTGTAGCAAAAAAATAGATCAGTAGCAACAGCTACTGATCATCCATATGTACATGAATTAGGAGAGGTCAAACATTTCAAACGTTTATTAGCTTTAGTATAATAGATTTTTATGAAATAAAAAACTGAAAATTATAATTTTTTGTTGAGAAAGTTTTTTGTATCGAAA
>NZ_JBFTMA010001125.1:0-857 GCF_056396725.1 Bacillus sp. 05T31 | reverse complement strand
TTGCAATATGTGAACCGTTTAATGCTGCTTCTGTTACATGAACACTGTGACGGACAGATGCTGCAATGATTTCTGTTTCAATGCCGTGAATTGCAAAGATTTCTGCGATTTGGCGAATTAAGTCCATACCGTTATGACCGATATCATCTAGGCGACCTAAGAACGGTGAAACGTATGTCGCACCAGCGCGAGCTGCAAGTAATGCTTGCACTGCTGAGAATACTAATGTAACGTTTGTACGAATTCCTAAATCTGAGAATGCTTTTACTGCTTTTAAGCCTTCTGTTGTCATTGGAACTTTTACAACAACGTTTGGAGCGATTTTTGCTAACTCTTTTCCTTCTTCAATCATTTTATCAGCTTCTAAGCTAATTACTTCTGCGCTTACAGGTCCTTCAATAAAGCTGCAAATTTCACGAATACGCTCATGGAAATCTACGCCTTCTTTTGCTACAAGTGATGGATTTGTCGTTACTCCAGCTACTACACCTAATGCATTTGCCTCTTTAATTTCGTTAATGTTTGCTGTATCAATAAAAAATTTCATTTGTTATTCTTCCTTCCTAATTTTCATTTTATATTTATTTATTTTTTCTTAATAAGCTCTAATTCAATCGGAATAAATTTGTCCACTTTTTTACCTTGTGTTATCTCTTTCGCTGTTTCCATCGCCTTCTCTCCGATTAATTCTGGTTTTTGAGCGACTGTTGCTTCCATACGCCCATCTTTAACCGCTTTTACAGCATCATCTGTTGCATCAAATCCAACAACGACTACATCCGTTTTACCAGCAGATTTTAATGCCTCAATTGCGCCTAATGCCATTTCATCATTATGAGCAAATACCGCTTTAATAT
>NZ_JBFTMA010001124.1:0-858 GCF_056396725.1 Bacillus sp. 05T31 | reverse complement strand
TTATATAGTTGACCATCTTTAATAAATATRACTCTGCTGCAAAAACTCGCTGCATACGGATCATGTGTAACTAACATCATCGTWGCTTTTTCTTCTTTATTWARAGTATCTAGCATCTCCATTACATCATTTGAAGATTTAGAGTCTAAATTCCCTGTTGGTTCATCTGCAAGTAATAATTGYGGCTTATGAACRATWGCACGAGCGATTGCTGTTCTTTGAGCYTGMCCCCCTGAWATTTCAAAWGTTCTTTTACTCAATATATCTGYAATATTTAATTTCTCTGCAATTTCTTCMACTCGTTTGTTCATTTCTTGTACAGAWACACCATCTAATGTCATCGGCAATACAATGTTTTCTTTCACTGTAAGTGTGCTAAGTAAATTAAATGATTGAAAAACAAATCCTAATTGTTTCCTACGAAATAAAGCTAAACTGTCTGATGATAACTGGAAAGGATTTGTACCATTTATTAATATTTCTCCCGATGTCGGAGAGTCGATAGTAGATACCATATTTAATAACGTTGTTTTCCCGCTCCCTGATGGCCCCATAATCCCTATAAATTCACCTTCTTGAATTGATAAATCAATATCTACCAATGCTTTAAAAGGTACTTTCCCTTTATATACTTTACTAATACTTTTTGCATGTAGAATTTCCATTTATATTCTCCCTTCATTTGCACTTCTCACAATATAGTGTAAATGAATTGTCTTATAGCACATATTGATTCATCTTTCATTTATCTTACACGCCTGTAAGATTTCTAAAAAAACTGATAACAAACCTGTTTTCAAACTATAATTAACGATTATTCATTTTATAATATCTATATAGTAGTATAAAATACAATAC
>NZ_JBFTMA010001123.1:0-860 GCF_056396725.1 Bacillus sp. 05T31 | reverse complement strand
AACTAGAAGAGAGCAAGAAACAAGAAGAGGCGAAAAAACTAGAAGAGAGTAAGAAGCAAGAAGAGGCGAAAAAACTAGAAGAGAGTAAGAAGCAAGAAGAGGCGAAAAAACTAGAAGAGAGTAAGAAGCAAGAAGAGGCGAAAAAACTAGAAGAGAGTAAGAAGCAAGAAGAACAGAAGGAATAGTAAGTAAAATACAGCAGCATTTCGGAAGGAATAAATACAATGATAAGACAAATAGGTGAGAGAGCCCTACGACTCACCTATTTGCTTTGTTTTTCTTATTTCACTATTCGTGGGTATAAGGTCTTCACCTAAAAATTTAACGAATGCGAGGAAGTTAGTTGGCAGCCCACCGCTTGGTGAAGGTTAATGATTAGTGGGGATGGACAGAAAAACACTGATTAAAGTTTCACTTTATTTCTCAATACTTTTCTGAAAAAAAGGAAAAAATGTTGAGAAATAAAAATAATCAAAATATATATTGTATTTATATAGTCTTGTTCGTTATAATGAACTTAAGGTTTTAAAAAAAGAACAAATATTAGCTAAGCTAATATAGTTTTAGTTACACCTCTTATTTTGAAATAAGAGGTAAAAATACAAAAAACAGCTAGGGGGAATTGATTGTGAGTCTGAAAAAGAAATTAGGTATGGGAGTTGCATCAGCAGCATTGGGGTTATCTTTAATTGGTGGAGGAACATTCGCTTACTTTAGCGATAAAGAAGTATCAAACAATACATTTGCAGCTGGGACGTTAGATCTTACATTAAACCCTAAAACGCTTGTAGATATTAAAGATTTAAAACCAGGGGATTCTGTTAAGAAAGAGTTCTTATTAAAGAACGACGGTACTTTAG
>NZ_JBFTMA010001122.1:0-861 GCF_056396725.1 Bacillus sp. 05T31 | reverse complement strand
TCTAAGACGTTGGCAACTGGACGAAACTTGCATTCTTCTTTCACTGGTTCTAAGCCAGGTGAATTCACAACAGAAGGTAATACGCCCACGTAGCCTGAATTTGATTTATTTCCTGTTGCTAAAGCTGTGGCTGCTGGTGCAGAGTCCGTAATAGCCGATTCTGCTGAGTATGTACGAACACCTCCGGATACAATTTGATCTAGTGCAAGAGGTGAACCTTTATACCACCGGGCTAATGTTGTAGCAGAAGAACTTGTCCCATCTATAACCATGAAAATCACATTTTTAGGTTGCTTTCCTGCTTTTTTTACCTCAGCTTTTACCTCGTTATCGTTCAGTATGATTCCTGTTGCTAATGTAAATAGTGCTACCGTTCCCGCTAATGTTAGTCCCATTATTTTTTTTCGAAGAGTAGTCATTGTGGTTCCTCCATAGGTCGTTTTCGATATCCCAATCTAACGTTCGTATGTAAACAAGATTTATTATTAGTAGTACCCCATTGCAACGAAACTAACAATAACTATGGAGTCAAAAAGTTAAATTTAAGCTACTTCTTCAGCAAAACATTCTCCTCATATAAAACTTCTTTGCACCCTTAGTTGTACGGTCTTTCTTATAAAAAGAATTTTCTCTTTATTTTATGGGAAACATTTAAAAAAGGAGGGTGGGAAAATGACAATTGATCGAGTTTGTACAATTGGGCCAGCAAGTAATAATAAAGAAACATTAGTTCAGTTAATAAGCAATGGTATGAAAATTGTTCGGTTGAATTTATCACATGGCACCCATGAAAGTCATAAAACAATCATGCGTTTAGTGAAATCGTTAGACAATTCTATTAGAATTCTAGGGGATGTACAA
>NZ_JBFTMA010001121.1:0-863 GCF_056396725.1 Bacillus sp. 05T31 | reverse complement strand
GGCTATCATTTGTGCATCTACAGGTAATACATCAGCATCAGCTGCCGCATACGCGGCACGCCTCGGAATGAAATGTATTATCGTAATACCAGAAGGAAAGATTGCGCATGGGAAATTAGCGCAAGCAGTTGCTTATGGAGCGGAGATCATTTCAATAGAAGGGAATTTCGATGATGCACTTAAGGCTGTAAGAAATATTGCTGCAGAAGAGCCGATTACATTAGTAAACTCAGTGAATCCTTATCGAATTGAAGGGCAAAAAACAGCGGCRTTTGAAATTTGTGACCAGTTGGAAAATGCACCAGATGTTCTAGCTATCCCTGTTGGAAATGCTGGGAATATTACAGCATATTGGAAAGGGTTCTGTGAATACGAGAAAGAAAAAGGCTATAAGAAGCCCAGAATTCACGGATTTGAAGCGGAAGGAGCGGCGGCAATTGTAAAAGGACATGTCATTGAGGCACCTGAAACGATTGCAACAGCGATTCGTATTGGTAACCCAGCGAGTTGGTCGTATGCAGTAGAGGCTGCCGAGCAGTCTCATGGTGAAATAGATATGGTGTCAGATGAAGAAATATTACATGCGTATAGATTGTTAGCGAAAACTGAAGGAGTTTTTGCAGAGCCAGGATCAAATGCTTCATTAGCGGGCGTCATTAAACATGTKCAATCTGGAAAAATCAAAAARGGMGAAACRGTTGTTGCRGTWTTAACTGGAAAYGGTTTGAAAGATCCTGATATCGCWATYTCTTCTAATAAATTWGAYATTGCAAGTGTGTCAAATGATATAGAGCAAATTAAAGATCATATTAAAGGGGTGATTATGTCGTGATACCATTGAGAGTACGTGTCCCTGCTAGTAC
>NZ_JBFTMA010001120.1:0-864 GCF_056396725.1 Bacillus sp. 05T31 | reverse complement strand
AGCTAAATCTCAAAGAAAACACTTAGGACGTCCTCAGGTGAACCTTTCGGCCTTAAGCAAACAACAAATAAATATAATAGAAGAAACTCATTCAAAATGGAAGAGTGGAGAAATAACAGCTGTTATGTTTATCGAAATGTTAGAACTAAAGAAAAACACGTTTTATAAAATAATGAAGGAATATGAAGAAGCAAAGTAGTGCCTTTCCTATAAGAAATGCTACTTTACCCCTGGTTATAAGAACGCTGGTACTTCCCCTTTATGTGAGGACTTAACTGACTCCTGATGATTTGAAATTTTCATATCAAAAAATACCGAGCACCCTCTGCTCGGTATTTTCTAGTTCTTAGTCCTCTTTCGGAAGAACAATTCCTTTATACAATTGAACTGTAATGAAGTAGTAAATCGCGTAAATGACTACGAAAATAACAATCGGAAGCCAAATACGGAAGTACGGATCAATTATAAAACGTTCAAAGATGTTCATACCTACTAATACGTGAGCGATACCCACAATTGCTGGGAATAGGAACACTAAGAATAACTCTTTATAAATAGACTTCGTTAATAATTCACGGCGAACACCGATTTTACGAAGCATTTGGTAACGCGTAATATCTTTTGATGCACCAGAGAGAATTTTAAACATTAAACAACTTGCCATCATCGCTAAAAAAGCAATTCCTAAGAAGAAGCCCATGAATACCGTTCCGCTGGCAAAGCCATAAAACATACTATAACCTGCATATTTACTATTAAGCATTTCAGCTTTTATATTTTTATATTTAGCTAGTTGCAACTCGTCAATTTTTTTCCATTCTTTTTGGTATGTTAAGAAATTATCTACTTTTCCAAGTAATGCAA
>NZ_JBFTMA010001119.1:0-864 GCF_056396725.1 Bacillus sp. 05T31 | reverse complement strand
GTACAATACCGGGCTCATACCCTAGAGGCTGCCTAATGAAACGACCTGTCTAACTTTCGGGGGTCACTTCACTGAAAGCGACTTTTTAATAACCGTATTCCCAATCTATTTCATCTTCGTTCCAAAGTACGGAAGATACTTTGCCGAGATGGACAACGGATTCATTTACAGCACATGTACAGTCTTCGTCCCCTGCTTTATGTTGCAATTCTTCGTATACTGATTTTTCAACGTTTTCTAGCACAACCAAATTTTCTTCTTTTAAAACAAGCGTAGTACCCGCCATATTTATCTTCCTCCTACTAAAGTAATGATCACTTATTTGTAAACATAGATAGTATGGATTATATGCTGTATTTTGCGATAGTTGTCCGTCTAGTGAAGTGTTTTTTATTTTCTTTGTAATCCGTATTCATTGTATACTGCACGAAGGAAATTTGGTACAGGGTTTACAATCATTTCGGAAATTTGTAACATTTATTATTAGTTGTTAACAAATAATTAACAAAGATGTTAAGAAAAATCAAAATTTTAAAACAAATAGACTTATAAAATGATATAATCATATCAAAATACATATAGGGGATGAGAGGCTATGGAGCTGATTCGTGATTTAATGATCCAAATTGCCATCATTATTTTACCACTATTTTTATATGAAGCGATTCGTTTAAATCGTTATCAAGGAATGCTTCCGAAGCCTAATCGCTACTTTATTATGTTTTTATCTAGCGTTACACTCGTTCTCTCCATGACATACTCTATTTGTTTTGGTACCGTTTGCGGATACAATTTTCATCCAGTCCCAATTGTTAGTGGTTTTTTATATGGTGGGATTGTTGGGCTCATCCCTGCCATTATTTA
>NZ_JBFTMA010001118.1:0-869 GCF_056396725.1 Bacillus sp. 05T31 | reverse complement strand
TTGGTGAGGGCGGGGTAACRGGTATCACGATTATTACGTACTATTTATTTGAGTGGTCACCRGGCTTAGTYAACTTAATTTTAAATGCRATWTTGTTAATAGCCGGTTATAAATTTTTAAATAAGATTACAACAATTTATACAATCATTGCTGTAGTTACAAACTCACTATTTCTTCATTTGACAGAAGGCTGGACGATYGCTTCRGATGAAATGCTCGTAAATGCCATTTTCGGAGGAATATTTATYGGRTGCGGGATTGGTCTTATTATTCGCGTTGGCGGAACAACAGCAGGTACTACCATCTTAGCAAGGATGACGCATAARTATTTAGGSTGGAGCATTAGCTAYGGTCTACTGTTCTTCGATTTAATCGTTGCGTTTTCATCTTATTTCATCATTGGTGCAGAAAAACTGATGATAACAATTATTATGCTATATGTAGCAACGAAAGTGATGGAATTTGTAATTGAAGGTTTAAATCCGAAGAAGGCTATTACGATTATTTCTGATAACCCGAATGAAATTGCTGGGAAGGTGACTACCTTAATGGGCAGAGGGGTTACGGTGTACTCAGGTCATGGYTATTACACGAAAACGCCGAAGGAAATTCTTTATRTTGTTATTAATAAGCAAGAAGTAGTGAAGCTAAARMGGATTGTTCAAACTACAGATCCGGCTGCGTTCATCGCTATACACGATGTTCGTGATGTGTTCGGAGAAGGATTTGTTGATATTTCTAAGGCTTAAAAATTGTTTTTCATTAAAATAATCTAAATACTAAAACGTAAGAATCTATTTTGAATAGTCTTTTTTCAAAATAGATTCTTTTTCTTGCAAAAARTCCAATTGTTTCTTAATGTAAGGATG
>NZ_JBFTMA010001117.1:0-879 GCF_056396725.1 Bacillus sp. 05T31 | reverse complement strand
GCATAAAATATATTTCGAACCATTGGATCTTTAATTTCATTTTCTGCCCATGTAGTTAGGCTTATTTTCGGAACTTTTTCTACATCTAAGTTTCCTAAATGAATCATAAGACGAGCGAACTGTACTTTTGCAGACCATGAAAGTAACGGTGTTGATAAAATAGAGCGAAAATCTGTTGGAATGGTATAAATATCCCCTTTCCATATTCCATGTGCTTTTGTAGATGGGATTCCACCTGGAAGATTTACTCCTAGCTCATTAAAAGTTATAAACGCTTCTCCACCTCTATATAAAGCATGTGCACCAAGATTCATACAAATGCCGTTTTTATTTATAGTCATCCCTCGACCACCGAAGTGACTGGACTTTTCTAATACAATAACTTTCCTTCCAGCTTTCGCTAAATATATAGATGCTGTTAATCCAGCAAGCCCACCACCAACAATTGCTACATCAAAATGTTTCATAATAAAATCCCTCCTTATCCGTTCTACATACAAGACGAACGATTAAGGAGGGATGTGACATGAAAATATATTTTTACTTATCTATTTTATTTCATTATTTTTTTATTCTGTCATATTGCATACGAAATAACTCAATTGCAAATGGAATATCCTCTTCACTCTTTATATAATAACTTATCCATCCTGATTCAGGTAATACGTGATGTGGTTTCACCAATCCTTGGCTCACTAATTCATCCCGCTTTACCTTTGGAAATGGTAAATCAACTAACTTATCGCCATGCAAATGACCAAGTTCTTTCTTACCATAATTTATTTCAATACCACCAAATCGATGCGGTTTTTCAGAAACACCTGCCCAGCCAAGTACTTCATTTCTAATCATTTCACTAAATGACATGAACCTTCACCC
>NZ_JBFTMA010001116.1:0-880 GCF_056396725.1 Bacillus sp. 05T31 | reverse complement strand
CTTGGTAACCATTTGAACTCACCATTTGGAAGCTGGTATGACATTAAATTTTGTACTGCTTTATTAAGACGATCGTGATCTACATCTTTAACTAGCGATAGTCCAATAATTGCTTGTGCAGTACTATTAGAATTCTCTTGTCCATCAGCGGCAAAACCACCATTACCTAGCTGCTGCTTGTATAAATAATCAACAGCTTTTTGAATAGCTAGCTTTACATCTGCTTGATCTTGATAAGGAGCTAATGCTGCTAATACCATACTTGTTACATCAACGTTACTAGCACTTTCTTTACTACTTGAACTATCATATGTCCAGCCACCGTCTGTATGCTGCGCTTGTAAAAGTGCTTGTACTAAAGCAGCTCGATTCCATTTTGCTTCGGCTGGAATCTCATATTTCTTTGTATCTAATGCAAGTAATGTAAATGCGTATCCTGTAACAGAATTCACTTTATCTGATTCAAATAAATTTTGTACTARATTTTGTCCCTCTACCTTTGTAGGATCAACATTCATTGCATTCATCATAATAATCGTTCTAGCTAAATCTGTTGCTGAAAAACGATTTAAACGCTTCTTAACCTTTTCAGCTACTGGCTTAACATAGTTTATTTTCGTTTCAAGCGGAACATTTACACCTGAACGAGCAAGTCCAATCGCAACCCAATCACTACCAATTCCATCTTGTAACATCTTTTCTGACGTTTTAGAAATCGCTTCGTTTAATTGTGCTGCTGGAATTTCGACTTTYTCTTGCTTTGRTTGTTCTGTTACTTTATCTTCTGGTTTACCATCTGGCTTTTCTGTTTTCGGTTCTTCTGGCTTACCATCTGGCTTTTCTGTTTTCGGTTCTTCTGGTTTATCATCTGGCTTTTCTG
>NZ_JBFTMA010001115.1:0-887 GCF_056396725.1 Bacillus sp. 05T31 | reverse complement strand
ATGTAATCCCGGACTAATGCCCGAACTTCAGGTGAAGAAGATATTTGTTCATCCGTTAAATTTTCAAAAAAATTATCCTGTGTTTTGCAACTATATTCATAAGCTTTTAAAAAAGGAAGATAAGCCTTTAAGTCCTGAAGGTCATTTTTATTATCTGTCATGGCATCAGTAGCATCATTTCTTAGCTGACCAGCTATCCCTATATAAGATGTGATTTCTTTTAAAATTCTATTTTCAGGATTAATAGTTCGAAAGATAATTTCTGTGAGTAGACCGGATTTCTTTTCAATAAGTTTCATATATTCTTCTTCACTTAAAATTATTTTTTTATCTATTGAAAAACAAAATTGGATATCTTTCCATTCTCCACAACACGAATGTATCAATTGTTGGAGAAGATCTCGTGTTGCAGTATCTTTTGTCTTATAAGTTAAGTATATCAGTCCTTGCATAAGTAAATATTGAGAAACTAACAAAAAACGAGGATATTCGTTTTTAAAATATAATGGATCTAATACGTCTCCATCACACAAATCATCTATTATATCCGCTGATAAAAAGATAAATTCAACCCCCATTGCCTTATCTAATTCTCTTTTTGTTATTGGTTGTCGTTTGGTCAAAAAAGAAAGAGCTAGATATAGCTCTCCCCACGAGAAACCAGAATATTCAGGATTTAAAATCTTTCCTTTATGAGAAAGACATTTCTGAATAAGTAGAAGTATTTCAGATTCATCACTTTGATTACGGTAGGAGATATGGTAATCAATATGATTGATTAAACAATCTTTAAACCCACTGATTTCCACCATCAATTTTCACCCGGAAATCCTTTGCATACTCATCTAATACAATTCGCTCTTCAACTGATAGTGTCTCCAATGAAG
>NZ_JBFTMA010001114.1:0-888 GCF_056396725.1 Bacillus sp. 05T31 | reverse complement strand
CATAGAAGCAATAACTAAATCCCAATTCATTTCTTTCAAATTTGTTGCCTTTACTCTTCTTGAAGTGGGAAAGCAATTTTTCACAGTTGGCTAATTCATCCGACTTTCTGGCAGACAATACTTTTGATTGTCTGCTTTTTGTATGAGATTTTTCGTTTGACATATACTACTTTTGAACCTGTATACCAATACAAGCCATTTTGGTGTTTGGGATTTCCCTTCCTGGGATAAGTATTTTTGAACTTATCCCTTTTTTGTATAGGCATGTATATTTGGGATAAAACTAATTACAAGCAGATTTTCTGTTTATTCGTAGTTCTTAACCAAAAGACTTTTCTCCTTTAAWGGACAGTAGGTACGACTGMTTGTCCTTTTTTATTWATATTTCACACACCATTTTTTGCCCCCTTCTAAGCATTCTATTACAGCTCCCAAATAGCCAATGTTTATAGTCATACAAAATAAGCAGTTGCTGATACTTTCCTTTTTGAGTTACACAACACAATAAAAATGTGTAACTATAGATTTAAATCCATGTCCCTCCTATCTCAAAAGCTCTCCTAAGTAACTAAAAAAAACACCTTAAGTGGGTGTCCTTTTTTCTTTATGTAAGAGAACATACAGATAACATTAATTCTCCAAATGTCACTGTTCCTAGTAACCCTAATACAACTCCTATTAAACAAACACAATCAGCAAGACAAATTGAAGATTGCGATAATGGAACAAATGACCTACTTGTGCTCGATCCATAATGTTTTATTTTCTCATAATTTATATCTAACATAAAATGTAGACATGATATACAACCATCAATAGTTTGAAGAGATTCATTTTCTAACCGCACCAATAACTTGTTATTTAAAGCAAATAGAAGAGGGTACTGCT
>NZ_JBFTMA010001113.1:0-889 GCF_056396725.1 Bacillus sp. 05T31 | reverse complement strand
CTTTTAAACTAATTGTTTCTTCCATAAGTCCCTCCAACTTTCTAAAATTTGCACATAAGAAAAATTATAACATATAATCTTACATTTTTTTATTTTAGTCATATCTATGTTCTTTTGTTATTTGAAAACATATATAATCTTACAAAATAATCTTAAATATGACAACACATTCCATCAATTTTACAAAATTCCCATTATATCATTTTTTTTATATAATTCAATATATAATTTTAAAATAATTCAAAAAAACTGGTAAAAACACTTACCAGCTTTAAAAATTACTATTTTACACATTATTTTCTAATAATATCCATATTGTTCTTGTTCTTCTTTTTTATCATTTAAAACGACGCCAAGTAGTTTTCCAGATGCTTTATCTAATATTTGTTTCGCCTTTATCAGTTTATCTTTTTCTGTTTTTTCACTACGAGCTACTAATACAATTCCGTCGCATTTATTTGCGAGTATTTGTGCATCTGTAACGGCTAGTACAGGTGGTGTATCGATTAAAATGACATCAAACATCTTATATGCCTCTAGAAGCATTTCATCCATTTTACGGTATCCTAGTAGTTCTGCTGGGTTTGGCGGGATTGGGCCTGCTGGCATGACATATACATTATCTATATCTGTTTTTTGAATACATTGCATAAACGAAGCCTGTCCTGATAATAAATTTGTTAAACCATTTGGATTGTGAACCGCAAATAAGTTTTGTAATGTCGGCTTACGTAAGTCCGCCCCAATTAACAATACTTTTTTCCCTTGTTGACCGAAAACAACTGCTAGATTAGAAATAGTCGTTGTTTTCCCGTCTCCTGGATCTGCTGAAGTGACAATAATAGAACGAATATGGTTATCTACAGATGTAAATTCAATGTTCGTACGA
>NZ_JBFTMA010001112.1:0-891 GCF_056396725.1 Bacillus sp. 05T31 | reverse complement strand
CATTTGATGTTGCACCAAGAAAAAATATGGTGATTTTAAGCGGATGCAGACCTGGCGATCAGTTTTCATATTCTCCAAATAAGAAAATAGGTAATGCTCCACTTGATTACGGTTCTGATACATCGAACGGAAACGAAACAGTTCAATTATCACAATCAAGCACAGGAGCAATGTACCAACACCATTATTTAGCTTTCATTACTCACGATATGTCAGTAGATAGTGGACAAGGGCGCTTTAATCCATCGGTTTATAGTGGTAAATATCATTTATCTCAAATTTATATTGTTCATCCAAACGATGGATATGTTGGAAAACTAGATGATGTTTATGCAGTTCATCCAAAGAATATCCAGCAAGCCGATGAGCTAGAAATTGAAAAAACAGTTGTAGATGAAGTACTTGGACAAGGTGACGGACACCGTAAAGTATTTCATTTAGAACATAAGCCAAAGGGTGAAACGTTAAGATTATTCATTTCATGTAAAGAAGTAGAAAAAACGGATTATGTATACAATGCAGAAGATAAGACCGTTACATTTAACGAAGCACCGGTTATTGGTTCTGAAATCACAGGCGCTTATGAAATGGCTCAATTATATCGTTACACATTACCAACAACGCCAGTTTGTCCTATGACACAAGCGAAAGCAACACCATTTAATCCAATTGGTTTAGCGATCTACAAAGRAGATATTTAAGCATAAGGGGGTAGCAGAAGAATGAGTGAAAAAGTTTATTCTATTGCTTCCCCTTCTATATGTACCAAAGAAAAAAGTCATGTTGTTGTCGTTGGTTCTGGACCTAATCAGAATGAGAAAGTTTATTCTCTTTCTATTACGCCAGCAAATACAGAAAATAAAAATGATGTTGATTATCCAGTTTGCATTG
>NZ_JBFTMA010001111.1:0-898 GCF_056396725.1 Bacillus sp. 05T31 | reverse complement strand
TTAGGTGCTAGTCCACCTCGATGAAGCTGAAACAGTCCAAATGATGTRYCCTGATCTCCRAYTGCRTTTSGATCAAACTTACTTTCATGRAATGCAATAGATARRGGAATCCATGGCGGTATACCATGCTCTATTGATATTTGTTGAATCGTGTCTCTTACTTTAACTCGGTTAGTATGATGGTCATATGCGTATTTTGTAAGATATAGCCCTCCTGTTAAAACTAAAATAAATACTCCACTTTTTATTAATGTCCCTCTCATCGACGTCACCTCACTTGTCMGTATCAAAGATTGTCACTARTAWTCMTATYTTTTGGGGATATTAACTCKTAATCATGTATCATTTTGTTATTGTTTGTTTCATTAATTACCGATTTTCAGGTGAAATTATTAGGGGGTTCCCTCCATATAACATTCGCTTTTATCACTTTCGGTACAATTTACTTTTGTATGGGAGAGCGTTTTCTCTGTATGGTACCGTACTTTTTTCTCGAATACCTTGCTTTTTTATTCGATTGAAATTAAAGAATAACTATATACATAGGGATACACGCTATAAAGAGATACTTAAATTTCTTTAAAAAATTCATTTTCTGGCCTCTATTTCTTTATATAAATAATTTAAAACAAAATATTTAATAGAAAGAAAAGATTTTATTAAATTTTTATAAAAGTTAATAACAGAAATAAGTACCAGGTATCGATTTTAATTGTCACTTGATGGAATAATGAATGTTTTTTCATCATGTAACTTTATTAAACTARCCTTGCACCAGAACCCTTTGAATCGAACAATTCATAATAAACGCCATCCTTTCTGTATATTTCTACAAAAAGAATAGCGTTTTTTGATTATATGGATAYAAATTTATCTTTGCTTGATTGCAATATCGAAA
>NZ_JBFTMA010001110.1:0-902 GCF_056396725.1 Bacillus sp. 05T31 | reverse complement strand
TATAAGAGATGAGGTTCAAAAAATGAATATTATATCGGAATAATTATATAAAAATAACACAAAGAAATAAGGATAGGAAGGATTTTGTTGTTGAATATTAGAATATGATATTTGAATGGAGGGGAGAAAGATGGAGATTAATGTAAGAGCAGTAGAAATACGAGATGCTAGAGCAATTCATCGTATATGTATTCAAGATGATGTTTTACCTTATATGGTTTTCTTACCTAGTATGCGTGTAGATGCGATGGAGAATAGAATTCGGAATTTAGCACCGAATCAATTTGAATTTGTTGCAGAGTATGATGGAGAAGTTGTTGGATTTGTCAGTTTAACCCAAAGTCCAGGACGTAGATCTCACTCGGGAGATTTATTCATTGGAGTAGATAGCGAATATCACAATAAAGGAATTGGAAAAGCACTTATTACAAAAATGCTTGATTTGGCTGATAATTGGTTAATGTTAGAGAGAGTAGAACTTGGTGTTTTAGAAACGAATCCGAAAGCAAAAACTCTATATGAAAAATTTGGATTTGTGGAAGAGGGGATAAAAGTAGGGAATTTRAARGCTCACGGAAAGTTTATAAATGAAATTATGATGAGTCGTTTTAGACCTGATGGTTTAATTGTACATAATAAATAGTGTTTTAAATTAAAGGTATTGCTTTAATTTAAAAAGTATGGTGAATTTATGCCATGCTTTTTTATGTTACTAGAAACACAAGCAATTATTAATAGTTGAAACGTTAGGAATCATCTTAGGGTGAAATGCATATTACTTAATAGAATTTATTTCTGTGTGCAAGAAGAATGAAAATGAAGCATTCAATCGTAGCTTTAGATGATATCATGCATTGGTTTTAAAATTATAATGCCTTGAAAAATTAACAATATCATATAAT
>NZ_JBFTMA010001109.1:0-903 GCF_056396725.1 Bacillus sp. 05T31 | reverse complement strand
TAGCATAATAATGAAGGAATTCTAGCGAATGATATGGAAACTTTAATAAATACATCTCCATATGTCGTATCTACCATTTCCTCTTTCATTTAAGCAATGATACAGTAGAGGTAGTAATTAGAGTAAAGGGGTAAAGTGTAGAATGGATTTTCAAACGATCAAAGAGTATTTTTCACCAGAAAATATGGATCATATTGTTGAAAGTTATCGTGCGTTCGGACCACTTCTCGGTATTGGCTTACCGATGATAGAGGCGCTTATTCCGGCATTGCCACTCATTGTGTTTGTGTTGGCGAATGCTGTTGCATTTGGTTTTTGGTTCGGTTTTCTTTATTCATGGATTGGGTCAGTAATTGGTGCAATGCTTGTATTTTTCATTATTCGTAGCTTTGGAAGAAGTCGTTTCTTTTCTTTTGTAAATAAGCATGAGAGAGTGCGAAAAGCGATGGGATGGATTGAAAGAAAAGGGTTCGCGCCAATCTTTGTTATATTTTGTTTTCCGTTCACACCATCTGCGCTTATAAACGTTGTAGCTGGTTTATCTCGCATTAGCGTAAAACAGTTTGGACTAGCATTAGCATTTGGAAAGCTTGTTATGATCTTTATTTTAACGTATATCGGTCATGATTTAGTGTCATTTATTCATAAGCCGGTGAAATCGGTTATTGTGGGCGTTGTTATTTTTATTTTATGGTATGTCGGTAAAAAAATTGAAGTAAAGTTAGAACTACATTAGGAAAAGTCTTCTTTGTCCCGCTATTTGAGGGCAGTAAAACTCCCACCAAAAAATTCGACTGAAGCAAAGAAGTTAGGTGGGAGATCAAACTGCCCGTAAATGCCCGATTGGTGCGGGCTCATAATCGGTGGGGGATGAACAAAACCCCCACCGATTAAGTTTCACTT
>NZ_JBFTMA010001108.1:0-906 GCF_056396725.1 Bacillus sp. 05T31 | reverse complement strand
CATGTGTTATTTGGCTTATTTTCACGTGAAAACACTCGCCTTATAATCCCTTACCACATAATATATAGTACAACTTTCATACGTAAACTCTTTACGTATGAAAGAATCCTTTTTAGAAAGGAGAATTCAAAATCGATAACATTAGTAGCGAATTTCTAAAACAATATTACGACAGCAACGTTTGGTTACATGGTACACACTGGTTCGGGGTTCCAATCTGCAAACTTCCTTCTGATCTCTTTTTGTATCAAGAAATATTATACGAATTAAAGCCTGATTTAATTATTGAATGCGGAACTTTTTACGGTGGTAGTGCACTATTTTTAGCTTCTATGTTAGATTTAATTGGAAAAGGTCACGTACTTACTATCGATATAACTCCGCAACCAAATCGGCYATCCCATAATCGAATTACGTATTTAACAGCTTCATCTGTTTCTGTACAGGCCGTCCAATCAATATTAAGTATGCGCAAACCTGATGATGTGATTTTAGTTATTTTAGATTCTGATCATAGTAAAGAACATGTATCGAAAGAACTCTTACTTTATAAATCTATTGTAACCACTGGCAGTTACATTATTGTAGAAGATACAAGTATTAACGGAAATCCTCTCCTTCCTGATTGGGGCCCTGGCCCAATGGAAGCTGTGGAAGAGTTTTTAACTAAAAATAGCAATTTCATAATCGATGAATCTAAACATAAGTTTTTCATATCATTTAATCCAAAATGTTTTTTAAAGAAGATAAAGTGAAACTTTAATCAGTGGGGGGTTTTGTCCATCCCCCACTAATTATTAGCCTTCACCAATCGGGCTTTTACGGGCAGTTGATCTCCCACCTAACTTCTTTGCCCCAGCTGAATTTTAAAGTGGGAGTCTTACTGCCCGCAAATAGCGGGATAAA
>NZ_JBFTMA010001107.1:0-906 GCF_056396725.1 Bacillus sp. 05T31 | reverse complement strand
CCCACCGTTCTTCGAAGGATTATCTAAAGAGCCGGGTGAAGTTGAAACGTTATCAGGTTTACGCATAGTTGGTAAATTTGGAGATTCTGTAACGACAGACCACATTTCACCGGCAGGTTCAATTGGTAAGCACACGCCAGCTGGACGTTATTTACTAGAAAACGGCGTACAACCAGTTGACTTTAATTCTTACGGTTCTCGTCGTGGTAACCATGAAGTTATGATGCGTGGTACATTCGCAAACATCCGTATTAAAAACCAAATCGCACCAGGAACAGAAGGCGGATATACAACATATTGGCCAACTGGTGAAGTAACATCTATCTATGATGCTGCTATGAAGTATAAAGAAGATGGCACAGGCCTTCTAGTTGTTGCTGGTAAAGACTACGGTATGGGAAGTTCTCGTGACTGGGCTGCGAAAGGTACAAACTTATTAGGTATTAAAGCAGTAATCGCAGAAAGCTTCGAGCGTATTCACCGCAGTAACTTAGTGTTAATGGGCGTATTACCATTACAATTTAAAGATGGCGACAGTGCTGAAACATTAGGTCTTGTTGGTGACGAGTCATTTGAAATTCAAATTGACAAAACGGTTAGACCACGTGATCTTGTAAAAGTAGTTGCAATCGATGCAGAAGGAAAAGAGAAGCAATTTGAAGTAGTAGCTCGTTTCGATAGTGAAGTTGAAATTGACTACTACCGTCACGGTGGTATCTTGCAAATGGTTCTTCGTTCGAAAATCGAAGAGTCTAAAGTATCAAACTAAATAATTGAAATGAATGATAAGGAAGCTAACATTTGTTAGCTTCCTTACTTTATGTACAGAGGGAAAGGGATGAAACCACTTGGTTTCATCCCTTTCCTTTTATTATGCAAAATTGGGGGAATGACAATGAATGAGTA
>NZ_JBFTMA010001106.1:0-908 GCF_056396725.1 Bacillus sp. 05T31 | reverse complement strand
GTGTACAAAACCAACATCTCTAGCAAGATCTCGTAAGATATTTGGAGATAAAAAGCTTTGAATCTTTTGAGCAAATAGTTGTAATTCATCAGATACAGAAATAGACATACAAAAAACGCCATCCTTTCCTATGATTCTACAGAAAGAATAACGTATTTTTTTCATTTTGAGGGTATTTAATAGCCTACATTTTAAGGAATGTAGGCTAAGTAATATAATTTAATCTGTTATTAATTTTGAATAAATACTTAGATCAATAAACTTTTCATTAGATTTTTCACACATTCTCATTGTCCCTTCTAATGTAAAGTTTAACTTTTGTAATACTTTTATTGAATTGATGTTTTCAGATTCAACTTTTGCTTCTATTCTATTGAATTCTAAAGTACTAAACGCATAATCCATTAAAGAGAGAATGGCTTCTGGTGCATATCCCTTACCCCAAAAAGCTTTACTAATATCGTAACCAATTTCTGCTTTGGCGTTTTTGAAATCAAATGAATTATAACCACAAGAACCGATAATTTCATTTGATTCTAATTCAATTATTGAATAACGAATAGCTCTGTTTTCCCGAGATAACTTATCAAGCATTTCAATCATAGCTACCGCTTGGCTTTCATCAGTAAAACTATTGATATTCATAAATTTTGTAACTTCTGGATCAGACCAAATTGTAAACATGCTAGCTGAGTCTGATGCTTTCATTTTTCTTAAAACTAATCTTTCGGTTTGTAGTTCTGTAATCAATATTTTTACCTCCATTATATTTTTATTTTGGGGTCAAGATATTGATATCTGCGCATAGTTCAGTCCCTTCGTGTTTCAAGATAATATTATTATAAAAGCTATAAAGGATGAAACAATAAATTTCAAAAATTTGGTTATGTCACAGTTTATGATAACTG
>NZ_JBFTMA010001105.1:0-913 GCF_056396725.1 Bacillus sp. 05T31 | reverse complement strand
CTTCAAATTCAGTATTCCCGCTCCTTAGGAGAACAGCCTATGTATCTGTTCTCCTATTTTACGTTTAATTTTTACCTTAAAATAAGAAAATCATCAATTCTATTGAGTCGATCTCTTGTTATTATTGAAGCTCGTCTTTCAAGAGCACTTACAAATAGCGCTCTTTTTTGTATAAAATAAATTCTTTATCTTCTTTTACATATCTTTTAGCTAAACTGCACACGATACTTATAAGCCATTCGAACTAGTGGCTTCACTCTTCTTGTAAAAGAATGAGAAGACGATTTATCGCAATTGTCTAACTCATTCAACCCACAAGCAGGCAAAGAAACTTTGCCTGCTATTTTTGTATAACTTTCTTAATTTGAAGCATACTATCCAGGAACCTGTTTACCAATACGAGTCATTTTGGTGTTTTGAAGCATCCCCTTCTTCTAGGACAAGCAATTTTGCTTGTCCTATTTTCGATTAAATTACTATTTATATACCTCTCTTCCCTAGTCTCTAAATTTTATTTTTTAGTATTAAAAATAAGAATTTGTACATTATAAAAATGTTCCACACTATTATGTGGTTACATAAGGAGGAGTTAAAAATGGACAAACGTACCGAGAAGAAAGTTGAAGCTGTGGCACGTAAAGCTGCTGATTTAGAAGTTTCACAAGAATTAACTAGTCTTAAAAGTCAAATTCAACAGTTACATCAATCTTTATCTCAAGCATCTCAAGGTCAACAGCAAGGATTACAACAAAATCAACAAATGGGTGGCCAACAAGGATTACAACAAGCTAATCAATTAATGCAACAACTTCAACAATTTAGTAACCAATCTCAACAACAAATGCAACAAGCTGATCAACAATTACAGCAAACAATTCAACAAGCTATTCAAACATTAAACCAAGGATTACAG
>NZ_JBFTMA010001104.1:0-914 GCF_056396725.1 Bacillus sp. 05T31 | reverse complement strand
GTAAAGTATAGATGTATAGACTAGTAGTTGTTATGAATGATAGAAATTGTTTTTTCTTTAAAGAAAGCGGATTCAAATTGTAGTGGAAGAAAAGGGATACATACTTTTTCGCTACATATATTTGAAAAGGTTTACAATATGATGAAGAAAGAGGCGTGTACATATGAGACGATTAGGTATTTCTATTTATCCAGAACATTCGACAGTAGAGAAAGATAAAGAGTATGTAACATTAGCGAGTAAATACGGATTTACACGTGTATTCACATGTTTATTATCTGTAGATGGCGAAAAAGAGAAAATTATAGAAGAGTTTAAAGAAACGATCTCTCATGCAAATGCATTAGGGTTCCAAGTATTAGTTGATATTAGTCCGTCTGTCTTTACACAATTAGGTATTTCATATAATGATTTATCGTTCTTCCATGAGTTAGGAGCGTACGGTATCCGTTTAGATGTTGGATTCTCTGGTTTAGAAGAATCGATTATGACTTACAATCCATACGGCTTAAAAATTGAAATTAATATGAGTAACGGTACGAAATATGTAGATAACATTATGAGCCATAGACCAAATCGTGAAAATTTAATTGGTTGCCATAATTTTTATCCRCATCGTTATTCAGGATTATCATACGATCATTTCATTAAATGCTCGAAACAATTTAAAGATTACGGTATGAGAACGGCTGCTTTTATTTCATCATTTGATGCAACATACGGACCTTGGCCAGTAACAGAAGGGTTATGTACGYTMGAGCAGCATCGCGAATTACCGATGACAACACAGGCGAAGCATTTGTTTGCAACAGAATTARTTGATGATGTTATTATTGCGAATGCTTATGCTTCAGAAGAAGAATTACAAGCACTAGGTGCGTTAAATAAAGAGAAACAAACATTTGATATAGAAC
>NZ_JBFTMA010001103.1:0-915 GCF_056396725.1 Bacillus sp. 05T31 | reverse complement strand
GAATATATAAAACTAATTATTTAATATATAACGAAGTGCGCCACGTATCTCTTGGATAATTTATTGAAGTCTTTTGATATTCAAAAGTCCCTTCTTGATGATTTGATGCGTCCCATTTATATTCCCAACCTACAATAGGATTACCACCAAAACCGTAATAACTCCTTATTAGCTTACCAGAAGAAATCTCTTAGTTGTTGATTCGCCACCCTTTATTGTTTACTATCAATCAATTAAAAAAAGAATTTTTTTGTTTAAGGGCTACTTTAAAATCTTAAGTTGATGGATGTGTGGCGAGACCCCATAGCCATCAACTTAAGAAAATGAATAAAATAACGAAATTAGGGCACCCTTTCATGCAGTACTACATGAAAGGGTGTTTTAATTTATGTCTATAAACAATTATCCACCAGTTGGGGATTTACGCATGCCAGGTGACGAATTCCGAAATAAATTTTCTATTCATCACCTACAGGAACTTGCGTATCAAACAGGTATGATTTAACGAAAACGAAAATTTCAGGCGCAGGACCTTGTATCACTCTGTGTGTTTTTGGGAAAAACAATCAGTTCCGAGTCCTTAGTTAGTCTCTGTACGGAATTTTCAGTCTTTTCCGGCACCCCTTCCCTTTAAATATGAGAAATTTTTAATACTCCTTTCATTATCTCTTCATGAAAACTCAATTCATATCCTTTACTATAAAAACTAGGAAAGCATATACGAGACATAAAAAGTATTAAAATGGCAATAGACTCATTAAATAAGGTATAATTTGCATATAGTGAACTTTTTATGTTGTTAAATAAAAAGAACTTTACTCGAAAAAACTTATGAACTAGAAGGTGCAACAATGTTAAGTAGTTCTTTACTCGAAAAAACTTATGAACTAGAAGGTGCAACAATGTTAAGTAGTT
>NZ_JBFTMA010001102.1:0-925 GCF_056396725.1 Bacillus sp. 05T31 | reverse complement strand
GATGAGGGCTATTAAAAATTAGTTGGTTTTTCATTCTTCATTAACATTACAAACAGAAAGTGATACAGTGAGACTTTCTAGTTACACTATATKAAATTTACTATMTTTTAACYATCGAATTRCATTACAGRAGKCTTACATRTTTGTAAGCTATGTGTAATGTAATTCGATAGTTTCCCTTACCTATATTTCGTACAATAAAGTTAGAAAGTAAGCCAAATAAGAAGAACACTCACATAACCAAATTACATTGCTAGTAGCCGACTCTTCTTATACCTTTCACTCATGCTACTACAATGTACCCCCTTCCCCTTTATATAATAAGAAAAGCCTTAGTCCATATGGACTAAGGCTTTTTCACGAACCTAAAATACCCTTACCTAGTATTTTTATTTTCGACAAAAAATAGGCGGGGGTATAATTCGCTATCTCATCGTTAAAAGTTTACTCTTCGCATTAATAGGAATATTTACAGCTTCAATTTCTTCAATTGCCTCGCCGTAGCGTCCTTTTGCGTACACCTTTAATGCTTCATCTCTCTTTAACATATGCTTAACAGTCTTCTTTATTTTTTGTTCTCTTCCACGTTCATCAAATGCAATAAATTCATATTCATACCATTCATCACCAATATGCTGACCAATTGTATTCACAACCGTATAATATTCTTTCGTCTTATAAAGTGGATTATATTTATCGATAACTGGTCCAAGTTTCGTAGGCAGTAACATTACTACTATCACTATCATCGCTATTATAGTATTGATCATTTTTTTCTTCATAATAAATCTTCCTCCCTTGCAGGATACTTATACATCCATTCTAAAGAGCAGGAATTTAATCTACCATTCAATCCCATTACATTACCCTTACATTTTTGTAAGAATAAAGTGAAACTTTAATCAGTGGGGGTTTTGTTCATCCC
>NZ_JBFTMA010001101.1:0-1247 GCF_056396725.1 Bacillus sp. 05T31 | reverse complement strand
GTAAATAGAGTGATTAGTTCTAAATTTCTTTATTTTATAATTATTTAAGGGTTCAAATGTTTTAATAGRGGGAAGGTAAAGTGAAATTCATACGTATTGAAAAAGATGAAATCCTAATTAATAATATGGCAAAATTGTATTGTAAAGCATTTGAGAAAACAAATTTTACTGAAATGATTGAGAGAATAAAAAGACATATAGAATATGCAGATTTTAAAGGTATAGTAGCAATAAATGATGAAAATAAGGTAGTTGGTTTTACTTATGGTTATCGCTCATTAGAAGGGCAGTACTATAATCAATTAATGAGAGAAGCGTTAAATCTAGAACAAGCAGACGAATGGTTACAAGATTGTTTTGAATTTGTAGAGTTAGCAATTCACCCACAATATCGAAATGAAGGTCTTGGAATGAAATTACATAATGAATTATTAGAAGGGATTTCAAATAGAACGAGTATTTTAGCAACACAAATAAACAATGAAAAAGCGCGTTCTTTATATAAAAGATTGGATTGGGTGGATGTATTAGAGCCATTTCACCCAAGTAAAAGTCGGTAGAATAGATCGTATATTTGTAAATCCTATTCATCAAGGAAAAGGGATTGGATCACAAATTATCAATTTAATAGAAGAARARTTTCMRAACATAARGATTTGGGAYCTTGAAACATCTAGTAGACAAATWARTAATCATCATTTTTATAAAAAAATGGGCTATGAAATWATTTTTAAATCTGAAGATGAGTATTGTTATGTGAAAAGAAAAAAGGCAGATTCAAATGAAGAGAACTTAGCTGAAAATAAAGATATGAAAAATGGTCAATACGAAAACTGTAATTTGGCAAATACAGAGTATTATCAAGTGAATTTAAAAAATAGTTCATATGTTAGTAGTAATGTAATGAATATAAATATGAATAATTGTAATGTAAGTCAATCAACCTTTAGAAATATTAATTTTAGAAATTCCTCATATGCAGATTTAAATATTTCTGGCAGTAAATTTAATTTTGTGACTTTAGGTGGAGTTCAATTTAACGATACAAGCCTTGGAGAGGATAAAAATCCTATTTCATTTGATAGATGTGATTTGGAAAGTACTACAATACGTAGTAGTAATCTGAAAAATATTGAAATAGAAAATTGTAATATAACTGGTATGAAAATAAACGGTATTCCAGTAGAAGAACTGCTTGAGTTGTACAATCGGGTGAAAAATTAAACAAAAAATCACTTAGCATATTC
>NZ_JBFTMA010001100.1:0-928 GCF_056396725.1 Bacillus sp. 05T31 | reverse complement strand
TGCTTCATCAGCGTCGAGAGGATATTGACTATTGTCGTCTTGCCCGCTCCATTTGAGCCCAGCAGTGCGAAAATTTCGCCACGCTGCACTTCAAAATCTACCCCTTTTAACACTTCCTTATCTTTAAAGGATTTTTTTAATCCTTTTACAGAAATCGCTGTATTGGTCATACTTTTTTCCTCCTTAAAAAATGTTTTGTAAAGCTAGACTGCCTACACCCCTCTATTTAGTATTACTTATAATCTGTATTACTTAGTACTGATTTAAAAATATAACTGAATAGCGATGGCGGCAATTCACATTTGTAACCAGCTAATCAGTCGGTATTACCTGTTGCATTTATTTTTTTCTCAATTGCTTCATGATACTTTCATTCAAATCTTCACGATACTTGGAAACATAAGTTTTAGCGTTTGCCACTAGTTCGTCAGCAAAGGATGCCACGTCCTCCCCAGTGATTTCTAGCACTTGTCTGCCTTCCGCCGCACCGGCTTCAAACAAATCGATTAGTTCATACTGTATGTGTAGCATATCCATCCCGTTACCAGCTGAGAAATTCCACATGTAGTTTTGAATTTTCTTAAACACAAACTGATAGTCCTCTGGCAGAGCTCCAACCCGTGCCATCATCATTTTGTACTCTTTTTTATCACCAATTAATTTTTTGAACATTTCCAACATATTATTTTTCCTCCTTTTTTATAAAGCAGAACAAGAAACTCCCAAAATATMGGCCGAATATTTAATCTTATGAGGCTAGTTTGACTTCAAGACGTTAATTTTTGATGATACAAAATCCCATTTTCTCCAAAACAATTCAAGCTCCTGACGGCCATCCTCATTTAGTGAATAAAACTTGCGAGGCGGCCCCATGTCTGACGGTTTCTTTTCAATATTCACAAGTTTTTTCTTCTCTAATCGCACAAGG
>NZ_JBFTMA010001099.1:0-932 GCF_056396725.1 Bacillus sp. 05T31 | reverse complement strand
ACTTAATATTTGATATGGGTCTTATTTTAGCGCCGTTAGCACTTGCAATGATTTTAATTACAATATGGATTGGTAGAAAAATTATTATCGCCATTACGAGACCGCTTTCGCAAATGGAACGAGTTGCAAATCATTTGGCTACTGGAGATTTCTCAGAGCGGATTACAATTTCTTCAGAAGATGAAATTGGACGATTGGGAAAAGCCTTTAATAAAATGGCAAATTCCTTAGAAACAGAAGATGTAAAGCGTAAGGAATTTTTAGCTAATGTTTCGCATGAACTTAGAACACCGCTTAGTTATATTAAAGGATATAGTGAAGCTATTTTAGACGGTGTAGCGAAGGGGCCGCAGCAGGAAAAAGTAACGCAACTTATTCATAAAGAAGCAGGTCGCATGCAGCGCCTCGTTCATGATTTATTAGATCTAGCGCAGCTAGAAGGTGAACACTTTCCCTTAAAGAAACAACCTATCGTTTTTTCACAGCTTATTGAAGATGTACTAAATACGTACGAGTTACAGTTTGTAGAAAAAAACCTTCGTATTTCAACGAATTTAAATCCTGAAATTATCGTAATGATTGATGAGGATCGTATGCAACAAGTACTTCATAATGTATTAGATAATGCGATACGTTATACAAATCAAAACGGGGATATCATAATAACATTAAAGCAAATCGATGATTATTGTGAATTGCACATAAAAGATACAGGAATAGGTATTGATAGAGAGCATTTAGAAAATCTGGGGGAACGCTTTTACCGAGTAGATAAAGCGAGAAGTCGTCAACAYGGTGGAACAGGTTTAGGTCTTGCAATTGTAAGGCAAATTGTTCATATACATGACGGTGAGTGGAGAATAGAAAGTGAAAAAGGTAAGGGCACGAAAGTTAGTATTAAATTAAAAGCACAAGATGAGGAGGGCATATTC
>NZ_JBFTMA010001098.1:0-933 GCF_056396725.1 Bacillus sp. 05T31 | reverse complement strand
TCCTTTCCCCGCGGCATCATATAATTGAATAAATACAGTTTGATAGCCTGCTTTCAAAGCATAATCGTACATATCATTCATCTCATGATATACTGTCTTTCCATACCAACTATCCGCATTACCATTTCTTCCTTGTACAAAGAGAATTGGTGTTTTATTCTCATCATAATTAGCAGGTTTCTGACCCAAAAACCATTCTCCAGGAGTAAATACTTCTTGATCTGGAAAGCCAGTCTTAAGCTCTGTTACAACCTCCGCGTGTACATTTGCACTAAAAACCAGCGGACTCATAAAACAAAGTACAATAAATAATGCGATACTCCTTTTCATAATCCCCATTAACATCCCCCTTTTTTCCCTGAAAGAAAACGCTACCATTCCGTTGAACACCAATTGTTTTAAATTCCATTTAATCAATTACTTTTACGTTACAATATAATAAGAAATTAATAGCCGCATTCCTTTCTTATCAAACGTTATTCTCTCAACATTTCTTCATTCCTTTTTACAATAAGCGTTTTGAATATTTCTCAATAAAGCTTTCTCTTTACAAAAAAACTGCGTATAAAAGGTCTCTTTAATAACCTTTTATACGCAGCTTCTTTGTTTAAAACTCGATGATGTACTCATCATCATATTTATCGTATTGCAAACCCGCTCCTATTTTAAATTCTGTAACTTGATCTCTTAGAAATGGTGCATCTTCTATTTTACTAGTTGCTATTTCAATCCCATATTTTTTTGTTAAATGCGCTAATTCTATTAAAAACCATTCTCTTCGTAATACGACCGGAATATCATACGTTCGTCTTTTCATATATACTAGCACCTCTTCTATTTTCATTATTGAAAAGARTATCACTTCTACTTTCGATACACTTTTTAAAACTATCGTTCATCATCAAAGGCCAATGAAACATTATAGTATATGCA
>NZ_JBFTMA010001097.1:0-934 GCF_056396725.1 Bacillus sp. 05T31 | reverse complement strand
CTGGTTAGCAGGGATTTTAGGAAATGTTGCAACAATTATGTTACTGTTTAGTACATTAGGTTACTTCTTCCCAATTTTTAAAGGCGGAAATAATGTTGCGTCAATCGTAGGTGCATCACTTTTATTATGGACATTGCATTTTCTAATTTTATTTGGAATTCGTGAAGCTTCCATTATGAATGTTATCGCAACGATTGGGAAATTAGTTCCGATCTTATTATTTATTGTCGTGATGGTAACAGCGTTTCGCTGGGATACATTTACACATGACTTCTGGGGCGAAGGAACTATCTCAGTTTCCTCTGTACTAGGTCAAGTGAAAAATACAATGCTTGTAACCCTTTGGGTGTTCATTGGGGTTGAAGGAGCAGTTGTATTATCAGGAAGAGCTAAAAATAGTAGAGACGTTGGAAAAGCGACAGTACTTGGACTTATTTTAGTAATGTCTATTTATATTTTAATTTCTGTTCTGTCAATGGGAGCCATGACAAGAAAAGAACTTTCAGTATTAGAGACTCCTTCAATGGGACATGTATTAGAACATGTTGTTGGGCCATGGGGTGCAATGGCAATTAATATTGGATTAGTTGCGTCACTTGTAGGTACATTAATTGGCTGGTTTTTACTTGTTTCTGAAATTTCTCACGTAGCAGGAAAAGACGGCGTGTTTCCGAAAGTCTTTACGAAAACAAATAAGAAACAAACGCCGCATATGGCATTGTGGATTTCAAATATCGTTGCCCAAACTATATTTATAATCGTTCTGTTTTCACAATCGACATATCAAATTATGTATTTTATTGCGTCAACATCTATATTACTGCCGTACTTATTATCAGCGCTATTTCAATTGAAATTAGTCATCACGAAAGAGCTGAAAGTTGCGAGAATAAAAAATGGATTGTTAGCATTAATTGCTTCCCTATACTCTGTA
>NZ_JBFTMA010001096.1:0-936 GCF_056396725.1 Bacillus sp. 05T31 | reverse complement strand
TTCAAATTCAGTACTAAACTCCTGCTGGAATTGCCCTGATTTCGGTGAACCTTGATTTCCGCTACCTTTACTACCATTACGATTCGTCATATTTCTACCTCCTTCCTTTATTAGTAGTATGGCGCTCTATCTTTTTTCATACACATTTTATTTTTTATCATCTATTACACACAGAAGAAGACCTTCCATATATGAGGAAGGTCTTCTTTTTCATTAGGTAAGCGTTTTCTTATTTGTAATTATTTAAATAAGTTTTTTAGAAATAGATATCATTATATCCATTTCATCTTCTGAAAGTGTGGAAAATCTTTCTTGTAAATATTTCTTTTTCTCACCTTCCATTTTCGCCACTAAATCTTTCCCTTGTTCTGTAATCTCCAAATATACAACTCGGCGATCTGACGTAGAGCGTGAACGAGTTACAAAACCTTTATTAATTAATTTTTCTGTAACAGCTGTAATATGACTATTCGACACATTTAACTCATTCGCTACACGTGATACCATTTCTTTATTCGTACGATTCAATATTCTAAGGACGATGAACTCATTCCACGGTATATAACCACCAAATATTTTTCCAATATCATTACGCAACGTGCGAAACATAGCAAACACATTTGTCGATAGTTCTTCCATTAATTGTTCTCGATTTTGAGACAATTTTGACAGCCCCTTTTATTTCATTTAGTTAAATAAAAACCTTATTAATAATTTTACATGAAATCTTACTTTTTGTCACCTTATTTTCCCATAATTCGTAGTTTTTTAATAGATATTTCATGGTACAATGAAATTGATTTTCCAGAAAAAGGAGTTGGAATAATGAGTGAAGAAGACAAATTTTCTAATCTCAGTCTAAAAGATAAGACTATTATTATTAGTGTTGTTATTCTTATTCTCATTATATTCTTTGCATTTATATTCTTTGTATAT
>NZ_JBFTMA010001095.1:0-938 GCF_056396725.1 Bacillus sp. 05T31 | reverse complement strand
TGAAACATTTGTTAATACTGTTGTGAAATAGTTGGCGAATGCACTTACAACACCGATTGCAGTCGTTAAACAAGCAGCTATAATCGCTATGCTTAATAAAATGTTACCGCTTGTCCCAAAGAATTGATACATAACAGTTGCTAATAGTTGACCGCCATTTTCAAATTGTCCTAAGTTTCCGTTTGAAGCGCCGATATAACCTAGTAAGAAGTAAACAATTGTTAAGAAAAGAGCCGCAATGCTTCCGCAAATAATTGTATATTTCGCAATGGATTTCTTATCTTGTATACCGTTTTGGCGAATTGCATTTACAACAATTGTTGATAATACGAGAGCTCCGATTGCATCTAATGTTAAAAAGCCTTCGAGAAATCCTGTGAAAAATGGGATTTCTTTATAGTCACCAACAGGTTCTGCGAACGATACTGGTGAAAGAATCGCCTTTGTTGCCATAATTGCAATAATTCCAAGCAAAATTGGCGTTAATATTTTTCCGATATGATCTACTAATTTGGATGGATTTAACGATAAGAAGTAGACGACTATAAAGAAAATCGCACTAAAAACTAACATAGAGTACCATTGATCTGGGAAAAGTGGTGCAATCCCAATTTCATAAGATACAGWTCCAGTTCGTGGAATAACAAATAGTGGGCCGATKGAAAGATAAATAATGATRGCGAATAYTGCTGCGAATTTTGGRTGAACACGGCTCGCTAAAGTATTAAAACTACCRCCWGCAAGGGCAACAGCGACGATAGCTAGTAAAGATAAACCGACATCTGTAATAATAAATCCTGTAATGGAAACCCACATATTTTCTCCGGAAGAAAGACCGAGAAGAGGCGGGAAAATCATATTACCAGCACCGAAGAAAACTGCGGATAGTAATAAACTAATCGAAAGTATTTGCGCTGGTTTTAAAGTTGTACGCATAT
>NZ_JBFTMA010001094.1:0-943 GCF_056396725.1 Bacillus sp. 05T31 | reverse complement strand
GGATTATATTACGGCTTTATTATCTCGATTGAAAAAGCTGGATTCGAGAAAATATTAAATAAGCTATGGAAGCCGCTGCAACATGCATATGTACTAATCATCGTTATGATCGGTTGGGTCTTCTTCCGAGCTGATAACTTCGTATACTCGTTCCAATATTTAAAAGCGATGTTTGGCATAGAGAGGCAATCTTTCATCGATGACAACACAATGCTATATATACATGAATACATTRTCRTATTTATCATTGCCTTTATCGCAGCGACACCAATTTTRAAACGTRTTAAAAACATATTAGAACTTGCACCAAAAACGTATACATTCACGATGCAAGTTGTACGTCCTATATTATTACTAACATTATTTATGATTTCGATTATGTATTTAATTAATTCGACGTATAATCCATTTATTTACTTCAGGTTTTAACTTATCCCGCTATTTTCCGGGCAGTAAGACCCCCACCTCAAAATTCAGCGAAAGCAAAGAAGTTAGGGTGGGGTCGGGCTACCCGGAAAAGCCCGATTGGTTAAGGCTGATAATCAGTGGGGATGAACAAAACCCCCACTGATTAAAGTTTCACTTTATGTAGGAAGGAAAAGTTATTATGAAAAAATTGGGGAACATCGTCCTATTTATCGGTTTTCTCACCATTATCTTTTCATTTGGCATATTATCGCTTCTCAAAACTGACCGAGCAGTTTCGCCCGTTGAAAATCGTCCGCTCGCTCAAAAACCAGCTCTTACAAAAGAAGYTGCCTTAAATGGTAGTTTCTTTAAAGACTTTGAGACATATACAAACGATCAATTAATCGGAAGAGACGATCTCATAAAAAACTATACACTTACCCAAATTAAAATGGGCAAGTCTCTCATTAACGATATTATTCTAACTGATGATAAATGGCTTCTAAAAAACCCTGCTTGGACTACAAAATATAAT
>NZ_JBFTMA010001093.1:0-943 GCF_056396725.1 Bacillus sp. 05T31 | reverse complement strand
GTGTAGGGCCAGGTAATGTACCATGTTATATAGAGAAATCGGCACATGTAAAACGTGCTGTTAATGATTTGATTTTATCGAAAACATTTGATAACGGTATGATTTGTGCGTCAGAACAAGCCATCATTATAGATAAGGAAATCTATAATGATGTTAAAGCAGAAATGATTGCAAATAATTGTTATTTTGTAACAGAGGAAGAGAGAAAGAAATTAGAAAAGCTTGTTATTAATGAAAATACATGTGCAGTAAATAGTGATATTGTTGGGAAATCAGCACAGTATATTGCTGAATTAGTAGGAATTACTGTACCTGAACATACAAAAATGCTTGTAGCTGAAATTAAAGGCATCGGAGCAGCGTATCCACTATCTCGTGAGAAACTGAGCCCAGTGTTAGCTTGTGTAAAAGCAAATTCATTAGAAGAAGGATTTACATATTGCGAAGAAATGTTAGAGCTTGGTGGCCTAGGGCATTCAGCGGTTATCCATTCTACAAATAAAGAAGTACAAAAACAATTTGGGTTACGTATGAAAGCCTGCCGTCTCATTGTAAATGCACCTTCATCACAAGGTGGAATTGGTGATATATATAATGGATTTATTCCATCACTTACGCTTGGTTGTGGCTCCTACGGGAAAAACTCAGTTTCCCAAAACGTAACGGCGACTCATTTATTAAATATAAAAAGGTTGGCRAATAGAAAAAAKAATATGCARTGGTTCAAATTACCRCCYAAAATTTATTTTGAAAAACATGCGACASMATATTTAGCWAASATGCCWAACATTTCMCGWGCATTYATTGTAACGGATCCAGGRATGGTTGAGCACGGTTATGTAGATACAGTTACGCACTATTTACGTAAGCATGCAAATGATGTGAAAGTTGAAGTTTTCTTTGAAGTTGAGCCAGATCCATCAGATGAAACTGTATTTAAAGG
>NZ_JBFTMA010001092.1:0-1393 GCF_056396725.1 Bacillus sp. 05T31 | reverse complement strand
GTTCAGAATAGCCATCTATTATCCAATTTAATCCGAATAATAATAGTCCTATAAACATCAAGACTATTGAAATTGTACTGAATTTTTGCATAATTACACCTCCAAATATGATTTTACCATTTTAAGGAGTAAACGATAATTATTTTTTATTGCATAAGAATTAACAATTACACGATAAACGTAAGCTCTTATACGTATCAATCATTTGCAAGAAGCAACCATAAACATCGATGAATCAGAATGTATACCAATCTAAAACAAAGAATATTTTCAAAAATATTACAAATTAAGACAATATATTGCAAATTATTAGAATATTCTTTATTATATAAACATTGTACCGTATTTAATATTGGGGAGGAATAGGGATGAAGAAAAAGCCTTTTAAAGTGCTGTCTACGCTTGCGGCGGCAGCTGTGCTTAGTTGCACATTTGGGTATGGGAGTGAAAAGAACCAGCAGCGGGGGACAGTGTTACGAGAGAAGCTTCTGACTTTTTGAAAAAAGTTAAAGATGCAAAAGCAGATGAGAAAGAAAAAGTAAACCAACCTGTTAGTGGCCCAGTAGCTGGACAAGAGCCGGTTAAAGGGGGATTAAACGGCAAAGTACCAACTACTTCAGCGAAGCAAAAACAATATAATGGTGATGTTCGTAAAGATAAAGTTCTTGTATTGCTAGTGGAGTTTGATGACTTTAAGCATAACAATATTGATCAAGTACCAGGTTATATGTATTCAAATGATTTTAATCCAGAACATTATCAAAAAATGTTATTTGGTGATGAGCCGTTTACACTCTTTGATGGTTCAAAAACCCCAACATTTAAACAATATTATGAAGAGCAATCGGGTGGTAGTTATACAGTCGATGGGACAGTAACAAAGTGGTTGACAGTTCCTGGTAATGCAGCGGATTATGGTGCAGATGCAGGAGATGGCGGTCATGATAATCAAGGACCAAAAGGACCTCGTGATTTTGTAAAAGAGGCATTAAATGCAGCAGTAGAAAGTGGTATTGATTTATCGGAATTTGATCAATACGATCAATATGACAATAATGGTGATGGCAATAAAAATGAACCAGATGGTCTTATTGATCATTTAATGGTTATTCACGCTGGAGTTGGGCAAGATGGAGGCGGTGGTAGACTAGGTGATGACGCAATTTGGTCACATCGTTGGAACCTTGGAGCACCATATCCAATTGAAGGAACAAAAGCAAAGGTTGATAACTGGGGCGGTAAAATGGCAGCATACGACTACACAATTGAGCCGGAAGACGGAGCAGTTGGTGTATTCGCGCATGAATTTGGTCATGATTTAGGTCTTCCAGATGAGTATGATACGAAGTATTCAGGAGCAGGTGAGCCAATTAACTCGTGGTCTGTTATGAGC
>NZ_JBFTMA010001091.1:0-949 GCF_056396725.1 Bacillus sp. 05T31 | reverse complement strand
TGGAAAAGGAGTGGGGATGGGCTGCGCATCACATATTATTGGTGTGAGCCGTCTAGTGAAAGAAGGAGAGAAAGAGGCAACTATCGGTTCGGTAACGATGATTGTAACAGGGATACTTATTAGTATATTAGTACCTTATGGAGTGAAATTTTTATTTTGAAAATTAATGAATCGTAATAAGGAGTATAACACTACTCATTTTAGAGCGTAATGGAGATGATTAAAATGACAACATGGTTTATAGTTACATTATTTATTTTTGGTGCTCTTAAAGTACTAGTTTCTAGTATGCCAACTTCTGTTGTAGAATCAATTATTAGTAGATTTGAGTTACACCAAAAACTTGATGAGGAAAATACTACTGTAACGGTAGATGGGGAAAGTATAGAAGGAGAAATGAAACTTCAAGTTATTCATGAATTTAACGAGGCTTTATTTTTAGATAAACATTATTTTCCGCCGCAAGGGAATGGAACACCGATAGTCATGGAGACGAAGAAAGGAAAAAGAGAGATTAGATTTTCTATATATAGCTACGAGGAACACGTTGATGTGGTAAAGCAATATAAGAAGAAAGTAGTTGCATATCGTTTGCGATCAAAAAGCCTTCAAAGTCGTTCAATAGCAGTAACTGAAGATTATGCTTAAGGAGAGACCGTTATTATAACGGTCTCTTTATTTTTGCATCCAAGTATATAATTTCCAAATAAGAGAAAAGAAAATGATATATCCAAATAAAGAATAAGCATGATGCCAATTCCCGTTATGTACAAATAAACCTAACCTCTCAGCAACTTGTTCAAAAATACTAGCACAAAGCCCTATTAAAATAATAAATAGAGTTCTAGAAACTGCAGATAATGTTTTTGAAATTTGTATGAAAATGATTGTTAAAATTGGTAGCACAAACAACGTAAAGCCTATGTTAACTGAAAATATAGATGAGAAA
>NZ_JBFTMA010001090.1:0-951 GCF_056396725.1 Bacillus sp. 05T31 | reverse complement strand
GTTTACAACGTATTTATCGGCGACCTTTAAAGGATCCCTTTCTGTTATTACAGACTTTATTCATACTTGGACCTCAGAAGAGGATCAACATTCGAATTTATTGGAGACATATTTACTACTCACTCGAAGTGTGAACCCTAAACGAWTACATGAWTTAAGAARGTCAGTCGTTGAGGGKGGATTTGAGCCTGATTTTCATACACCAATCGAAGCAATGACGTATACGACGCTACAAGAACTTGCAACGCTGGTGTTTTATAATAACGTAGCTAAGGTTTCAAGTAAGCATGATCCAGATCTTGCTACATTATTACGYCGTCTYGCMAAAGATGAGACTCTTCATTATGCGTTTTATCGAGACGTCATTCGAACACATTTGGAATTAGAACCTAATTATTGCTATCATATTGCCAATGTGATTAAGAATTTTAAAATGCCAGGTGCCGTCATGCCTGATTTTGAAAATAGAATGGCTGTGATTGCAAAAGAAGCGAATTATGGACCACTACAATATTTTGATCAAGTACTTGATGTAGTGGTTGATTATTGGGGGTTAAAAGACTTACGACCAATTGCGCCTTTAGCTGAAAAAGCAAGAATTGAGATTTTGGAGTACCATACAAGATTAAAAAAAATACGAGATCGATTTGGTCGTTTTCAAGAGAAAACTGATCTACGTTAATTAGTAAAGGTTTGGGGATATACGCGGGGAAATTCCCCTTCCCTTTATTAAAAATCCGACACGCTCCCTATTATTTTGGTGCTGTTTTTACTTAAGTTGATTTTTATATAAAAAGTAGTTGACGATAAAAACAATTTTATGATATTATAAAATATTTGATAAAAAACCACATATATGTTAAGGTTGAGAAGGTTACCATATATGGAGGTGGATTATATGTTTCAAATTGGCGATAACATTGTTTATCCAATGCACGGAGCAGGTATAAT
>NZ_JBFTMA010001089.1:0-951 GCF_056396725.1 Bacillus sp. 05T31 | reverse complement strand
GTTTTATAATTCAAACATCTACTATTAGGAAAAGAGAATATTTTACAATTAATTTACAGCATAAATTTTGTCCATCTTTTAGACGATATGTATTTTGGAGGAGGTTAATTTGATTTTTTCAAAACTCATTGATCGATACGCCTTGTATGATTTGCACAAAAAAAGAAGTGTAAAGTTTCAGTATACTTCTCTTTCTAACACCTCACTATATATAAAGGACATAGAATTTTTTTATAAAGTAAAACCATCTCATATTCATTTTAACATTAAGCATTTAAAACAAGAAAAGGGATACATGGTTGGACAATTCAAATATAAAAGCTCGGTTCAATCTGGTGATTCACGCAACGATTCTGTCACTGGGGAATTATTTTTACATAAAAATGAAGATGCACCTCATGTCATCTTTGTTCACGGTTGGAGAATGGATTCTAACGAACGTGTAAAAAAAATATTCCACGACCATATGACCAACTTGAAGTGGAATATGTATTATTTCACTTTACCATATCATTTTGACAGAAAACCGAACCAATCCCTATACAGTGGAGAGTACATGGTAAGTGCCAATGTTGAACGAACTGTAGAAGCAACTAGACAAGCGGTAGCTGATTTACGAACTTTGATCAAATGGATTAAAGAAAATAAAAATGGTCCCTTGGTTTTAATAGGAATCAGTTTAGGTGGAGTTATTACTAACTTAACATCTCTTGTTGAACCAGAAATTGATGTGTTAGCATCCATTTTCTACGCGAATCGACTCTCTTATTCAATTTGGAAGACAAATCCAGGTAAATTTATTAGAGAAGATTTGGAACATCATGGTGTTACGTATGATGATTTAATAGCTTATTGGAAAATCACTGAACCGAGTCAAGCGTTACCAAAAGTAAAAAAAGAAAATATTTTATTAATTTCAGGTAAGCACGATCTATATGTGCACTCTGAGGA
>NZ_JBFTMA010001088.1:0-952 GCF_056396725.1 Bacillus sp. 05T31 | reverse complement strand
CTATAAAGTCACATATTAAAGTTGGAATTATAACAAATGGCTCAACTCAGAGGCAAAAAGCAAAAATAATTAACACGAATTTGAATCGTTATTTTGATACAATCATTATTTCTGAAGAAGCGGGATTTAGTAAACCTGACAAACGCATATTYGAAYTAGCATTAAATAAGCTAAATGTACAATCAGAAGATGTAYTATTTGTTGGAGATGACTTAGAAAAGGATATTGCTGGTTGTCAAAATGCAAATATAAAGGGCATATGGTTCAATCCTAATATGATTAAGAATAATACCGACACTAAACCATATGCCGAGATTACTTCTTTTGATAATTTATTAAGTTATTGTGGAGAGATAAATTTTCAAAAATAGTAAAAAGATAGATTACCCTTAATTTCATTGACCGTATGAGAAGTTTTAAACTAATATTTATTTACGAGGATATAAAGGATATTGGGCCAGGGGCAAATCATTTATGTGTGTTAATGAAAAGCTACACAGCATGTTTAATATATACTTTATAAATTATAGAGGAGTGAGACTATGGAAATAAAGAAAGTAGTAATTGGTGGAATAAATATTGCTGTCGTCAGAAACGATACAGTATTAATATCCGATGTTCAATCTGCATTAGATCTCATGGCAACAGTTMAATATGAAGCGGATTCAAAGCGGATTGCTATCAATAAATCATTAATAAGTGAAAGTTTCTTTGACTTAAAAACACGTCTTGCGGGTGATATTCTTCAAAAGTTTATTAATTACAGCGTGAAAATTGCTATCATCGGGGATTTTTCTATGTACATTAGTAAAAGCCTAAAAGATTTCATTTATGAATGTAATAAAGGTAAGGATATTTTTTTCTTAGCAACTGAGCAACAAGCAATTGAAAAATTAAGCTCATTGAAATAAAGATATAAAATGTAATTCGAAAGAGGCATCCGTGATGGTGC
>NZ_JBFTMA010001087.1:0-954 GCF_056396725.1 Bacillus sp. 05T31 | reverse complement strand
GATTTTGGATCGTTTCCTTTCCAAGCAAAAATTTGCTTAATTCGTGTAGAATGTTCTTCTCCTTCTTCTATGAGTAAATCCCCTTCAAAACCGATTAAATCTTTCACTTCTAAATAAGTCATTCCTTCATTAATATTTGAGAAATGATTTATATTAATGGTCTCTTGCTTTTTATTTTCCGTTATAGTAGAAGACATAGCTGTTTTCTTCTTCACTTCTTTCTTCTGGTCACACGCTGTCATACTAAAACCTATGCATAAACTACCTAATATGAGTGCGCTTTTTTTMATCATAACGGYTGTCCCTCCCCTCATTATTAAACCATATATTCCCTTAAAAATAAACTGAATATTTAATCTTACAGAAAAACCCCGTACAATTTAGTACGGGGTTTTCACTATTTTTTCAAATGGTTATTTGACTGATCTTCTTGTTCTTTTCGTAGTTCTTGTTCTTCATCTTTTGGTAATTGTTTATCATTATCTTTAATCGGATTCGTTTCTCTATTTTCAATCATATCATTTGGAACTTGCGGCATTACTCGSCCAACAATTGCTGCTAATTCATCAAGTATGCCTTCACCAGTTTTACCTTTTTTAATTTGCTTGCCTATTTGTTTTAGTCTTTCATACGTATCAACATCTGCTACAACGACTGCATTTGCACCGTTTGGGTCATTCTTCAAACTCTCTGCAACAGAATACTTAATTGACTCAACGCGAGTTCGATCAAGTTTCGCTTTCACATCAATACCTACAACAGCATACTTCCCAACTACTACTGCTGTCGCATCGTTTACACCAGGTATACTTGCTGCTAAAGATGCTAAATGATCAGCAGCTTTTTCGTTTGGCTTATTTGATTTGTTTGTATAATTAACATTTTTCATCGAGACATTTTTTTGTTCTGGCTTTTCATTAGGATTGTCTTTTTTTCCAATGCTACATCCAGTAA
>NZ_JBFTMA010001086.1:0-954 GCF_056396725.1 Bacillus sp. 05T31 | reverse complement strand
CTCTCCATGAGTTATTCATTTGTTTGAGATGACGCCGAATTCATGCTACCAGTAAAAAATGATATGTGTCGTCAAGAACAAGACGCTAAACATCTGAACACGAACCTGTACGGTATGGTGATAGTACCGTAGCTCCCGAACCTATACCGGTCTGTCGTGAGAGTGGTGATGACACACCGCAACCTTGCACGTCAGCGATACCAGAAATGGACTTCTCCTTTGGTAGCAAGAACACCACTGATGTTAGTCAGCTTGCCCCTTTAGGGGTGGGAGTGTCAAATAATTCAAACATCCTATAGAACCAAGTTTATTTTACTACTTGAACAGATACTGGTTTCCAGCCCTGATTCTCTACCCAATCAATATCAACCTTATATTTTTTATTACTTTGCTTATCTCGTACATTACCGTAGGCTTTATTTTCACCATTATTTCCAATAAAATCAAAAATCAATTGACCCTCTGGAACATCCACAGCATAAGAAATTGCTTTTTTCATCTCATTCCAATCTACTGTTCCTTCTTTAAATTGCATTGCAGGTTTTGCTCCTTGCTCTGTACCAATTGCCTTCCAAGAAGAATTAGTTTGAGAACCCTTTTCTTGAGATGCCGTTTTTTCTCCCTCTTTATTTTCATTTTCGCTCGTTTTTACCGATTTTTCTGCTTTTTGTTTCTCTTCTAACAGTGCTGCTTCTCTCTCCTCACGTTCCTTCTCTTCTAACTGCGCTGCTTCTTTCTCTTCACGTTTCTTCTCTTCTAACTGCGCTGCTTCTTTCTCTTTATGTTTCTTCTCTTCTATCTTTGTTGCTTTCTTTTCTTGAGCAATTGCTTTCTTTGATGTATCAGAAGGGGAAAACAACTGGTATGTCACTATACCAACTGTCACTAATACCAAAGTAAATGCAATATTAAAAATCACCTTTTTACGACGATTTTGTTGTTTTTCTTGAAACC
>NZ_JBFTMA010001085.1:0-960 GCF_056396725.1 Bacillus sp. 05T31 | reverse complement strand
TCATTTACCTTTTCGAATTTTTTCACTTCTTCTTCTTCTTCTTTGTTGAAGGCTTTTACGATATTGTGACCACTATAAATTTCTTCGACCTGACCGTTTACGTGTCCTAAATATTCTTGCTGGGATTTGAAGTATTTTTGTGATCGTTTTACGACTGCCATGATGAGAATCATCGATACTGGCAATATTAAAAGCGCCACTAATGTCATTTGCCAGCTGATTGATAACATCATGATAAGTACACCGATGATTGTAATAACGGATGTGATGATTTGCGACATACTTTGGTTTAAAGTTTGGCTCACCGTATCTACGTCATTTGTAATTCTCGATAATACTTCGCCGTGCGTTGTTTTATCAAAGTATTTCAGCGGCATACGGTTAATTTTTTCATCGATTTCTTTTCTGAAGTTATAAGATACTTTTTGAGCTACTCCAGAAATAATGTACCCCTGGATAATACCAAACACAGTGCTCAGTATATATAATCCAAGGAGTAAAATGACAATGTTTCCGATATAGGTAAAGTCAATGGCCGCACCGGGTGCTCCTGATACTTTGCTTACGAGTCCTTCGAAAAGTTTTGTTGTCGCGTTTCCTAAAATTTTTGGACCAACGATTGTAAAGGCTGCACTGCCGATTGCGAAAAGGATAACGATTAAGATTGATAATTTATAGGGATTCAAGTATTGAAGGAGTTTATTCATCGTTCCTTTGAAGTTTTTTGCTTTCTCAATCTTTCTCATGCCGCCGCCCATATGACCGCCACCGCCAGGACCAGGGCCGCTTTGTTTTCTATTTTCTATTTTTCTATCACTCATGATGACAACTCCTCTCTTGAAAGTTGTGATAAAGCAATTTGCTTATAAACTTCACAGTTTTCCATAAGCTCTTCATGAGTACCAGTTCCAATTATTTTTCCTTCGTCAAGTACAATAATCTTATCGGCATTCATGATTG
>NZ_JBFTMA010001084.1:0-960 GCF_056396725.1 Bacillus sp. 05T31 | reverse complement strand
GCATGGAGGATGCTCTCCGTACACGGCTATTTTTATTTTTTTGGTACTAACACAATCCCTAAACTAATAACACAAAAACTGAGTACTTGCTGTATTGAAAGACCAAGTAGAACCGAATTTTGTTCACTAATTAGCGAAATGATTATATGAGCAATTCCCTCACAAATTAGAAAAAAGCTTATATTCTTTCCATTCCCTACTCTTTCATTTTTAATCCATAACGAGCCAATTATACCGAGTGCGAGTATAATCTCATACATGAAAATAGGATGATACAAAAATTTTGATTCATATATTTTCATCCCCCACGGCAGTGTCGTTTGTGCACCTACTTCTTGATGGAATATAAAATAAAAGATTATACTCACGCAAAATCCAAAAGGTAATGTATCAAGTAAAATCCGAAGAGAAAATTGCTCTTTTTTACCTTTCCAAACAATGTATATACTCGCAATTACGCATCCTACTATAATATGCTGAATACTTCCTACAGCTAATAATGCTTGAATTGGCGCCCCAATGGCCCATACCGGATTTAAAATTACCGGTGCGAATTTCCATACTAATACAATGATAAGAAAGCCATTCGTTACTGCATCCATCATTTTTTCATATTGAATATTTTGCTTTTTCATCCTTAGTTTCATCAGAGTAAATCCAAATAGACTTCCTATTATAAGAGAAACTGGTTGTAACCTCACCATCCACTCCATCACTATGAAATCCCCTCTTAATTCTCAATTAATTTCTTAAACTTCTTTTCTAATTGATCTGGAGGTAATACACCTCGTGCTTGATCTACTATAATTCCATCTTTATTAACAAAAAATGTCGTTGGTAAAGAGAATACTTTATAATCTAATCCAGCTACTCCGTCCATATCTAATAGAACTGGACATTTAAATCCGTGGCGATCTGCAAATGCACTCGCTTCTTGTACTGGATCCCCGATTGTTGCAT
>NZ_JBFTMA010001083.1:0-964 GCF_056396725.1 Bacillus sp. 05T31 | reverse complement strand
AAGCCATATTGCACGCGTTGGTGGGGCACTAGGTTTCCGAATAATCTTTTGTACGCAGTATCCTACAGCTGATACATTGCCTCGAGTAATCAAACAAATGGCCAATGCGAAATTAGGTTTTCGATTGCCGACACGTGTGGCATCAGAAGTTGTTATTGATCAATCTGGATTAGAAAACTTACCTTCAATTCAGGGGCGTGCGATTTATATGAAGGAGAATCTAACGGAGATACAGGTCCCGTATATCGATGATAAGGTTATGTGGGAACATCTAAAACAATACGAGGTGAAGAAAGATGAACATCCAGACTCATATCAAAATAAACCGTCAGATGACGATTTTGACCTCGATTAGAAAGCTGAAGTTCGCAACACGTAGGCATTTAATGGCGGTGCATAAAATGGGTGGGATTCGTAACGCGAACCGTATTTTAAAAGACCTTAGTCAGTACGTAAATAACACGGTGTATCAAAAAGAGTACGTGTATTACTTAAATAAAAAGGGCCGTGAACTATTCGACGATACAGAAAAGATTGTACCAAATAGTCGATTAGCGCACAGCTTAATGAGAAATGAAGCATGGCTCTATCTGTTTTGTCCGGATGACTGGCAGATAGAAACACCTATACGTTATAAAGTAGATGATAAAAAGAAGACAATTATTCCTGATGTGAAGTTTCGAGATGCAGAAGGGATATTAAATGCTGTAGAAATAGATCGGACTCAGATGATGAATGTGAACGCGGAAAAGATGAGTCGTTATAGGGAATTTTCATTATATTATAAAAATAAATATAGCGGGAAAATACCTTTCATACATTTCTTTACAGTGACAGAATATCGACAAAAAAAGCTGGAGCAACTTGCAGCTAAATATGATGTATATGCAAAGGTGTATGTTGTCCCAGGTGTTTAAAACCTATATAAAAAACATACAGTATTAAAACCTTAGAACCCTATAGT
>NZ_JBFTMA010001082.1:0-964 GCF_056396725.1 Bacillus sp. 05T31 | reverse complement strand
TAATTCACCTATTCTCAAGTGGTGTTTAACTAATACAGGTGTTGAAACTGATCGGAACGGCAATATTGTACCGGTAAAAAATCAAGCTGCTAAGATGCGGATAGATGGAACGGCAAGTATGTTAGATGCGTATGTTGGATTATTTGAGCATCATGATGAATTTTTAAGAGCTTTATAAGAAGGGGAATTATAGTGGTCACAACTCAAAAAAAGGATAAAAAAATAACGATTTTAAAGGTTGAATATGAAAGAGATGAAATAGGACAACAAATTGAAATAAAAAGTCCGTAAAAAGTTGGCGAAAATATTTGGGCTTATTACAGACTAGCATCAGCTAATGAATTTTTAGGTGCAGCCGTAACAAATTACAAGGTAGAGGCTATTTTTAGAATTGGATGGAGAAGTGATTTACATCCAAGTATGAGCATTATGTTTAGAGGTAAAGAATATGGCATAACTCGTATTGATGATTTCGAAGGATATAAACAAGATTTAACTTTATATGCTTATGCAATTAATTAAGCAGGGAGGACTGTCCAAAGTTGGACGTACCTTTTTCAGTGGGGGGATGCTCAAAGTTGAGCTGTCCCCGTTTTTGGCTAAGTGGGTTTGAACCACTGGGTTATTAATAATAGAACAAGAACAGCAATAAAAACAAAAGGGGCTCTCTATCCCTTGTGGGAAGTCGCCCTTTATTTAAAACACAACAATTGGCCTATTTTATCAAGAATCTACAGTTGTTTTTAATATTTCGAATTTCCCTTGTTCATCCACGGTAAACATGACATTATTATTACGACTATCCGTTCCTCCTATGCTTGTTTCATTAGGGCTGGAATACATGGTCAGAACAGCTATCTCATAAATGCCCTCTGTTAGCACGTGGCTCTTTTCGAAATCATCCATAATACTTTGAGCATTGGGAACAGTTTCACTATTTTTGCTTGATCTCGATTCAAGTAAT
>NZ_JBFTMA010001081.1:0-966 GCF_056396725.1 Bacillus sp. 05T31 | reverse complement strand
AAATTTGCCACTTCTGGATCACTCAAAATCACTTCCATTCGCGATGGCGTTGATTCCCATAAATCTACCTTATGTTCTTTGACCAAATAAGCCAATTCTTTTGTTGCGAACTGATTCTCTGTAGCAATAACTACTTTCGAACCTTGTGTTAAAGGCAGACATATTTCTAACAAGGAGATATCAAAAGATACACTAGCAAGAAACAAGAATGACTGATTATCTTTTACTTTTTCTCTCATTACACTTAAAAAATGGACAAGAGATTTCTGTTCTACCATTACCCCTTTTGGATTCCCTGTCGATCCCGATGTGTAAATAACATAAGCTAAATCATTAGGATAACTTTCTCGAACTAAATTACTTTCCTCACCTTGGAAGAGATATTCCTCATCGAGATACAGCACTTCACCCGCAAATTGCGGCAATTCTACTTCTGTTCGCTTGCTCAGTAAACATTTCGCTTGACTATCTTGTAACATATATTCAATTCGTTCATTTGGATAGTTAGGATCGATTGGTAAATACGCTGCTCCTGCTTTTAAAATCCCCACCATGCCAATGATCATTTCCAATGACCGATCTACCATAACCCCAATAATACTTTCTTTCGAAACACCCTTACTTTGAAGAATAGAAGCCAATTGATTTGCTTTTTTATTCAATTCTCTATATGTCAAAGATTGATCATTACAAACAACAGCAATTTGATCTGGGGTTTTTAACACTTGTTCCTCAAACAAATCTTGAAATGATTGAGACAATTCTATGTCCGCCTGACCTTGATTCAATTCTTCTAGCAACTCTTTCTCTTCTTCTGAAATGATACAAATATCTTTCACAGCCAAATTCGAATTTGTTGACACTTGCTTTAAAACATAAAGATATGAATTTGCAAACTGTTGCAAAGAAGAGAATGAATGAGACTTGAAAGAAATTTGAATTTCAAATTCATTATGTATTTCATTC
>NZ_JBFTMA010001080.1:0-971 GCF_056396725.1 Bacillus sp. 05T31 | reverse complement strand
GTGTCGATGAAAAACCACATAAAAGTAAATGGAAAAATCCTTCAAACAAATAAAAAATGGTCACATCTCAAGCGAAAACAAAAAGAACATATTTCTAATTGGTTACGTAGAGAATATACACAGTTTTTAAAAACACATCATAGAAAACCTAGAAAGTATGAACATGATGAGATTCTTCATGAAGTGATGAATCAAATACAGGAACGTGAAATTTGGATTCCATATGGTGAAGTGAAAAAATACTATGTAAGCAACATAGGAAAATGGTTTAGAAAAATAGAAGGTGAATGGGAAATACAAATAGACAACAATGAGAGCCAGCAAGTATTAAAAGAAAAGTAGATACAAATAGGGGGCGTATTTCATGTATAACTTACAAGAAGATATGTATGAACAATTGAAAGAGAAAAAAGGGGAAGTTACTGTATTTTTAAAGAATGGCGTTCCAGTACGTGGGCAGATCCTTGCAACAGATAAATTTACCGTCCTAATGATGGTTCATGGTAAACAACAACTAATCTACAAACAGGCAATCTCTACACTTGCTATGTAATACATACTGTGCCTCACCATACCATTTCGGGAAAATTGTACGTTTAGGCACAACTGTAGTTTTATAAAAAAGCTTGATCATTTAAAACAAAGTTCGATTATTTATAATAAAGTTTGATTAAAATCCTTTGTTTGCAGGATTTTTTTCTTTAACTATCGCGGCAGTTTAGTTGCATAAGGGCGTAGTTTGGTCTAGCTGTGTAATAGATGACTATGTAATGTAAGTGGGATATTCTAGAATAGAAAATATTATAAGATTACTAAAACCAATACTTATAGAGGGAGACTTTCTAATGAATAAATTTCCAATTATAGAAACAGAAAGGTTAATTTTAAAAGAAGTGACACCAGAGGATGCTAACGATATGTATAACTAACAAGAAGATATGTATGAACAATTGAAAGAGAAAAAAGGGGAA
>NZ_JBFTMA010001079.1:0-972 GCF_056396725.1 Bacillus sp. 05T31 | reverse complement strand
TTGTTAGACTATGTCTAACAATTGGGGTGCAGTTCAAAAAGTGTTTTGAGCCGGCTTCTTTTATTAATAGGTAGGTTATTATTGTTTTATTTAGTAGTTAAGTCGATATATGCGGAGTTGTGTTCAATATAATTTCACTTAACGTCAMGCGACATAAAAAAGAGCTATTCTCAAACGATGAGAATAGCTCCCTTTCTTTACGCAACKTTCTCTTCCGAAGTAATTCCGCGAATTTCATCAGCAGAACGGATTGGATATTTGCGGAACACAATGGAACCGACGTATCCAACAATAGTGGTAACGATTCCACATAATACGGCAGCAATCGTTACTTTTATTACATCATTAAATCCGAACAGTACGAGAAGTCCTGGAATTGGGGATGCTGTCCCTGGTGCATTATTAACGAGCTGGAATAGTGACGTAATAATACCAGCAAGTGCACCACCAACAAAGTTTGTTGCGTAAATTGGAATTGGATTTGCTGAGACAACATCGGCTTGTGTTAACGGCTCGATTGCCACAGCGATTGTATCTTTCTTTGAACAGATTTTTAGTCGTTTAAAGAAAATGAAGTTCATTGGGGCAGAGGCTGCTACGGCAAGACTACCAATTGCCATCGGTAAACCAGTTAATCCGAGCATTGCAGTTAGTGCCATAGAACTTAATGGAGATGTAGAAATAACTGTTATTAATCCACCAAGCATAATACCCATAATGATAGGACTTTCTGTAGTTGCAACTKAAATCATAGAACCGATTTTACCGAGTGTTGCGTTAACGAGTGGATCCATAAGCATGGCCATTCCACGTGAAATTGGTGCGGCAATACATAGAATTGCTAAAAATTCTACACCAGCTGGTAATTTCTTTTCGAGAAATTTCACGACGAAAGCACAAACGTATCCAGCGAAAAATCCTGGTAAAATACCGAATCCACTAGTAGCTATACCGATTAAAACAGCGTATACG
>NZ_JBFTMA010001078.1:0-972 GCF_056396725.1 Bacillus sp. 05T31 | reverse complement strand
GTATATGCTTGATAAGACGTATCATATGATACTTGTTTCACAACATAATCATGAATAGCTTTCACTTTTTCATGTTCATCCATGCCTTGTTTAATGATAGAATTTACAATTGCTTTCGCCTGAGACTTTACATACTGTGTTTGCTCTTTTGATTCACGATACTTCACTTGTAATGTAAATGTATAATTCCCAGGCATCCCTTTTATAGAATATTTAGTAGACGCTACATTATATTTTACATACTCATCAGCATCTACAATTTTATTAAACTCGCCATACAATTGGTCCATAATATTTCTAGCATTTCTATCTTTTGTTTTATATGTGATTGTAATATTTTCTTCTCTATTATCAATCTGTTTTTTTAATTCTTTTCTGAAATCATTTAACAACTTTGCATCTGATTGTGTTGTCACTGTAGTCGGATTCGTAGCCGCATAAGATACAGCTGACGCCTGTAAGCCTCCCATTACTATAGTTGAACAAAGTGCGGCAGCTGTCACATACTTACTTGTCTTTCCCATCTTGTCACTCCTTACATTCTATAACTATACAAAAAGTATCGTATAGTTTCAGAGTATACAATACTTTTCAAAATAGGTCATATGAGATTATGCATATTTAACATTTTTAAAAGGGTTGTTCTTTTAGAAAAAGAACAACCCTTTTTTTAGCAAGTTTGCAACACACAGCATGTATTTTCAAAATGGCGATTTTTCAAGTCTTCATTTCCAATACAGAAATAAAGCATCCCTAAATCTCCCCACATCATATTACAATTTTTAGTATCTGAATCAATTTGGAATAAGAGCGTCATATGCTGTGGATCTATCCCCATATATTGTCCAGTCTCGTACAATACCTCACCTTGTACAGAGAATGGTTCTCCAAACATTTGATGATTATCATAGTTGTCTGGGATTAGCTCTTCAAGTAATTGCAAGAAACGATCTGAATCCGCCTCATCTTCAA
>NZ_JBFTMA010001077.1:0-973 GCF_056396725.1 Bacillus sp. 05T31 | reverse complement strand
AGTTAATAGGTGATGATATAGGGATATTTTGAATGTACATCCAGGCTGTTCCTTTCAAGATATGTATCATTTTAAATACGCCCTTTATTAGAATAGTGCTCATACATTTTTTGAGATTCTTTAGTAATACGTGCGTTAAGTAAAATTGTTAACAATAAAAACACTCCATATTTCCCTCCTGTAGCTCCTATGATAATCACACTACTACAAACAAGCACAATTAATAAGTTAAACGAAACTAAATAAATACAGTCATATTTCTTTGACATTTTCTCGTATTTTATGCGTTCTTTCCTTGCATCCATCTAAATTATCCATTTCACTATAAAATAAATTCCGACCTTAAAAAGAAAAATCTGTCCATTTAAATAATTAGTTTGTTTTTTTAGCAACTAATGTATATAACATGAAAAGGAATCCTACCAATGTTAAGCTTTCCACTATGATAATCCCGACCCTCTCCTTCCTATTAACCCCAACACATCAGATGAAAATTATGTGTATCCCATATTAGCTGCAGCAAACAAAAAGGATCCTCCCTTCTCTTAAAGGCTGATCCTTTTCTTCGTGCATTCAACTATTTTTAGCTATTCTTGATTAATTAGAATAACAGCTGGTCCATCTACACGAATTCCACCAACTTCGATTTTTTCATAAGGCTCAACTGTAATAGAAATGACCCCTTCCCGCTTCTTTAATTCTTTACTTAATTCTTTGGTTAACATTTTTTTCATGTGTGCACTCCTTCTTACTGCTTAATTTACTATTGTTATGTAAATAAAATTAAAAGTGGTTTCCTGGTCTGGAAACCATTTTTTGTAGTTAACCATATGGTGTTACCAGTTCGCTTATCAATTTTACGTAAAGAAGATAAACAATTACTATTCACTGTCTCAGTAGATGTAAGAAATTCTTAAAGATAGCGGTGAGATTGATTGTTTTTTCTTCTAGAAATAATGACTTAGATAGTATA
>NZ_JBFTMA010001076.1:0-973 GCF_056396725.1 Bacillus sp. 05T31 | reverse complement strand
GCTGCAACAGAGCTAATTGCTTTTGCAGGTGGATTTCCTTGTTTGAATGGCAGTTTCCAATCGAAACCGTATAAATTTTGCCCCATCATAATTTTTTGTGGTGGCATTTGAGATTTTGCATATTGAAGTACTTCTTTCACAGGACCAATAGGAGAAATCGCCATCGGTGGTCCCCCTTGCCAACCCCAGTCGTATGTCATAATGACGACAAAATCAACAATTTGTCCTTGTGCTTTATAATCATGAGCTTCAAAAAATTTCCCTTTTTGATTGGAACTTGTTTTCGGTACAAGTGTTGTACTTAATGTGTACCCGCTAGGTAAGCGTGTTTTTACATTTCGTAAAAAACGATTATATGCTTCGCGATCCTCAGGTGCTACATTCTCGAAATCAAAGTGAATGTCTCGCATACCGTATTTTTCAGCTGTTTGCAAAATGTTTGTAATAAATTTGTTTTGGATTGTTGCGTCGCGTAAAATAACCGATGTCAGATCAGCACTGAAATTTCCATTTTCAATATTTGTAATAACGAGCATAGGGATGGTTTTACCTTGCGTTGCAATATTAGCGATTTTAGCTGTTTCTGTGGGTTCTTTTAAAGTGCCGTCTCGTTTTGCTTCAAAGCTGAAGTAGGCTAAATATGTTAAAAATGGATTAATAGCACGTGTAGCATTTACTAAACTTTCTTTTATCGGTATTGTTGAAGGTTGTAAATAAGCGATGGATTCTACTGCTCGTTTTGTTCCTTTCGGTATATATAATTGTTGTCCGACATGAAGAATAGATTTTAATGAAAGGTTATTAACTTTAGCTAAACTGGCGAGAGGAACGCTATATGTTTGAGAAATTCGATAAAGGCTGTCACCAGGCTGTACATAATAGTTATTGCCTTTCGTATTAACGATAAGTGCCTGACCAACAACGAGTGTTTCCGCTGGATTTAGTCCATTGTCTTTTACAATCTCTTCAGGTG
>NZ_JBFTMA010001075.1:0-975 GCF_056396725.1 Bacillus sp. 05T31 | reverse complement strand
GTTGAACATGAATAGCGCAACGAATCAAGCTACCTCTAAAACGCAAACTACACAAGGACAAGGTGAATTAAAACGCGGATTAAAATCTCGTCACCTTACGATGATTTCTCTCGGTGGTACAATCGGTACCGGACTATTTCTTGCCAGCGGTGGTGTTATCCATTCAGCTGGTCCTGGCGGTGCATTAGTCGCATACGCTGCAATTGGAATTATGGTTTATTTCTTAATGACAAGCTTAGCAGAACTCGCAGCTTATATGCCTGTTACTGGATCTTTTAGTACTTATGCAACAAAATTTGTTGATCCATCACTTGGCTTTGCACTTGGATGGAACTATTGGTATAACTGGGCGATTACGATCGCTGCTGAACTAGCGGCCGTAACATTAATTATGAAATTTTGGTTTCCAGATACACCTTCTCTTATTTGGAGTGGACTTTGTTTAGCTATTATTTTTCTCTTAAACTATTTATCTGTTAAAGGTTTTGGTGAATCTGAATATTGGTTCGCACTTATTAAAGTAGTTACTATCATTATCTTTTTAATTGTCGGTTTTATGATGATTTTTGGAATTATGGGCGGCGAATCTGTCGGCTTTAAAAACTTCACTGTTGCAGATGCACCATTTAACGGTGGAATCATGGCAATTATCGGTGTATTTATGGCCGCTGGTTTCTCATTCCAAGGAACTGAATTATTAGGTGTGGCTGCTGGTGAAACTGCTGATCCAGAACGTAATATTCCGAAAGCAATTCGTTCTATCTTTTGGCGCATTCTATTATTCTATATTTTAGCAATTCTCGTTATCGGTTTATTAATTCCTTATACGACTGATAGCCTTGCAGCAAGTGATGTTACAGTAAGTCCATTTACACTTGTATTTGAAAAAGCGGGCGTTGCCTTCGCTGCTTCCGTTATGAATGCTGTTATTTTAACTGCAGTTTTATCTGCTGGTAACTCTGGCATGTACGCATC
>NZ_JBFTMA010001074.1:0-978 GCF_056396725.1 Bacillus sp. 05T31 | reverse complement strand
CATATATACTAAAAGCTCCTCTTCAATTGGATACATACTCATTTTATGTGAATCTTCTTTTGATTTTCTTACTTCCCACAATTTATCTAAAAATGCTTCATCACCATTTGCCATCTCTAAACACTTCCGCATTAGCCTACTTATAGCCTCCTGCACCTCATCACTTGATGCTCCCTTACCTTCTTTCATAAAGTTACGAAATTGCTTTAATAAATCTACCCACTCTAAAACATTCGGATCTTCCTCGCTCATATTTGGTAAATTACGAAGTAAATCCTGCTCTTCCTTTGAAAATATTTCATTTTGGAATATTTCACGTATTCGAGGAGACTGTTTCGAAAGCTGAATGAGTTCAAACATAACTTTCCAATCCAGTTCTCCCTCCACATCTACCGAATAAACAACGGCCTGTAAAACACGCTCCATTCGATTGAATTTCTTTTGTTCTTCCTGTACAAATCTAAGTTGCTTTTCAAGCGAGTCTTTTAAGTTAAGTTCACCTTTTACTAACATATTCGTAATCTCTTTTAATGAAAAACCCATTTCTTTTAAAAATAAAATTTGCTGCAGACGAATTACATCAGCCTCGCTATATAACCGATGACCACCCTCTGTTTTTCCGCTCGGCTTTAATAAATCGATTTGATCATAATAACGTAACGTCCTTACTGTAATCCCAGTTTCCTTCGTAAGTTCTTGGATCGAAATCAACTCCATCACCTCTTCTTTTTCATTATAAAAGATGACGTAACGTAACTTTCAAGTAGTTTGTAAAAAAAATACAAAAAGCTGTTTATACCTTTTGCATAAACAGCTTTTATAGAAGAAAACCCTTTTGTATAGTACGTCCACAAGATAAAATAATTGCCCCTACAACAACACTTGTTGCTGTTTTATGATAATGCGCTAAAATTAATAAATAGTATGATAAACCTACAGCACCAATCATAATACATACACTTGGCACTGGATTGCGAG
>NZ_JBFTMA010001073.1:0-983 GCF_056396725.1 Bacillus sp. 05T31 | reverse complement strand
ACCCCTCTTTTCAACTAATCTTCTAAAATAGATTCAATCTCTTTCATAACTTTTTCATTCAATGAAACATCCACTGCTCTTACACTTTCTCTTATTTGCTCTGCCCGCTTCCCGCCAGGAATAACAGTATCAATTCCTTTTTTGTTTAATAACCACGCTAAAGCTAAATGCGATACTTCGAGATTCTTTTCTTTAGATAAGCCTTTTAACTTCTCAACTTTCTTAAAGTTACTCTTATATGTATTTTCTTCAAAAAGATTTACACTTTGGCGCCAATCACCTTCATTCAATTTCAAACCTTCTGTATATTTTCCGCCTAGTATCCCAAAGGCAAGAGGCCCGTACGGAATAAATGAAATACCTGATTCTATACAATATGGCAAAAGTTCTTCCCCAGCAGTACGATCTAGCATATTGTAAGGCGATTGTACAACATCTATATGTCCATGCTGATTCGCTTCTTTTAATTGCTCTACATTAACGTTAGATATTCCAATTGAACGAATTTTTCCTTCTTCTTTTAGGCGAGTAAGTTCTCCAATTGAATCTATGTAACTTGTTTCAGGATTTGTAAAATGTAAATAATATAAATCAATATAATCAGTTTGTAATCTTCTTAAGCTATTTTCCACAGCATTTCTTAAATAGCTTCGTTCATTATTAATATGAACCTCTCCATTTAATAACGGCTGAATTCCACCTTTTGTAGCAAGTACAAACTCGTGGCGTTTTCCTTTTAATACTTCTCCTACCAATTCCTCTGATCTACCGAAACCGTATGAATCTGCTGTATCAAAAAATGTAATCCCTTGCTGAATTGCTTCTTCTATTAATCTTTTTCCTTCTTCCTCATTCACATCAGCATATAAATTATGTCCCCCAACAGCGTTTGTTCCTAACCCCAACTTCGAAATATTTAGTCCTGCCTTTTGCAATTTTGTATACTTCATTTTTTATCCCCCTATATTTCTATTGTTCGATTA
>NZ_JBFTMA010001072.1:0-985 GCF_056396725.1 Bacillus sp. 05T31 | reverse complement strand
GTTCATCCGCTAATATTAAATCTGGGTTGTTCATGAAAGCACGAGTGATTGCTACCCTTTGTTTTTCCCCGCCAGATAGTTGATTTGGATAATGATTTTTTCTTTCTCCTAATCCAAATGCCGCTAATAAGTGATCCGCACGCTTTTCAGATTCTTGTTTGTTTTCTTTTTTTAGCTTTGCAATGTAAAGCAATTGTTCTTTTACATTTAAATATGGAACAAGGTTTGCGAACTGGAAAATGAAGCCGATTTTTTTCAAACGAATGTCTGTCATTTCCTTTTCTGATAACTTCGTAATATTTTGCTCACGAATGTAAATATCCCCTTTTGATGGTGATAGTAAAGCACCCGCGATTGATAATAACGTACTTTTCCCTGATCCAGAAGGACCGACGATTCCGATAAAYTCTCCAGCTTTCACATCAAGCGACATCGGATGAAGGGCTGTTACTTCCGTATTCCCTTCTCCGTACACTTTACTTACTCTGTCTAATTTTAATAATGAAGTCATTACATCCCGCCTCCAATTGCTTCTAATGCATCAACTTTTAATACTTGGTATAACGAAATAAGTGTTCCTAAAATACTAATGACGATAAAGATTGCGGCATATTGTGCAATCATCGGTGTTGTTAATAAGAACGGCATACCCGCTGGTAAAATYTGTTCTAATCCTTGTACCAAAACAATACTGATTAYCATCGCAACGACTGATAAGAATAACGCCTGCACGACTAAGCTATTTGCTAAATAAGAATTTTTCGTACCAATTGCTTTTAGTACACCTAATTGCTGTGTTTTTTGCAACGTAATTACGTAGAAGAATACACCGATTAGTAACGCAGCGATAACAAGTAAGAACGCAATGATCATCGTTAATGTTCCTTGCTCTTCTTTAAATCCTGGAATACTTTGCAGTACTTCTTTTTTGTCGATAACATGTGCATTTTTAATTTCTTTATCTGTATTAAGCGCAATTGCACTA
>NZ_JBFTMA010001071.1:0-986 GCF_056396725.1 Bacillus sp. 05T31 | reverse complement strand
ATATACCTTTTCTTGTCCACTAAATTTTAAATATCGATTAAATAATGTTTCTTCCGTTACACCATTTGGCCATGTATTTTGAGAGAGCTTCCCATCAGCTGTCCATTTACCTGCATAAAACTCATGATTTCCAACCGTTGACCATACATTTTCCGGATGCTTATTTTTGTTTAACACACGTTTTACATCATCGTATTGTGACTGCTGTCCAGTTGGCGTTATATCCCCATTCATAATAAGCGCTCTAGAAAGTGGCGTCACTTTATTCATATCTTTTAATACGTGATCAAAATCCCCTAAGTCCCCTTGAATGTCACTAATAACGTTAAAAGTTGTAGCTGATTTTCGAACTTGCTCTTTGCCTTCCGCATGCACTGAAAACATCGGTAATACTGCTGCCATAACAGCTAGTGAAATAACTGTCTTTTTCATACAATCTCCCCCTAATAATATGATGTACAAACTGACATGTTCTGTTTTTTCTTAGATGCTTGTCCAAGTCATATTATAGGGATGCATTGTAAAATTTGATCACGTAAAAATTTAAGTGTTTTTTAAGAGATTTTGTCTTTTTCACACTTCAAAATTAACAATTGGTACCAATCTAGCTATCTACCCATTAACATTAAATACATGTAAATTTATACGTTAAATCACTTAGTTTGATACGTTGTGTTTTAATCTATTTTACACAATTTCAACAAAGTGCTTTACCTTTTTAAATTCTCTTCATTTAATCCGAACAGTTGATACAAAATAAACAATTAGAAAAACAATATATAAATTCCAAACACTCGAAAGCACAAAAATACATACAGCTGGTACTACCCCATCGCCATCAAGCTAAGAAATACAAATACCCATTTCTCCATTAACCGAGCAGTTAGCTTTTGCTGGCTTCTCTTTCATTTTCCAGTTCTAACCTATTTACCAATTCAACAATGCCGTCGTAATAACTCTCTTCAACAAGAAGCACCTTTCCTACA
>NZ_JBFTMA010001070.1:0-988 GCF_056396725.1 Bacillus sp. 05T31 | reverse complement strand
TGTTAGCTTGATGGATATGGGGTATTTGCATTTCTTATCTTGATAGCAATGTGAAACTATCCCTAATATAAAAATACTTTGTCTTTACAAATAATACTCAAACATTTTTGCAACCTTTTCTTTCATTTTTTCTTTTATAGATAATTGATTGACGTCAGAGGATGTTACTTGCTTTGAATTTTGTAAGTCTGCATTAATCACTGGTTTTATTCTCGAAATATAGATAGGGTCATGAATATAACAGTTCATTTCTTCATTTAAATGAAACGAGCGTGAATCAAAATTCACGGTCCCAACCATCAATACTTTTTCATCAATCAAAAATACTTTACCGTGTAACACCCCATTTTTATAACCATATACTTCCATCCCCTGTTTTAATGCTTTTCGGATATATGGATATGCTGCTTCTTTAACTAATAGTGCATCCGAATGAGGTGAGAATAGAATTTTGACACGGACTCCCCTCTTTCTTGCATCTACTAATGCGTTCCAAATAGTTCTGTCTTTTGGTATAAAATAAGGTGTTAAGATAATGATGGATTCTTTTGCTTGTTGAAACAGCATTGCATAATCTTGTCCAAGTTTTTTTCCACTATAATATGCAGTAAATCGTTGCGAGGTTGCTCCCTTTTCCTTTACCGCATTGTGTATCGGAATCGATTTCTCTGAATTTTTCTTCCAGTCTAATACAAATTGGTGTTCTAAATCTTGAACTCCTTCTCCTCGTATTTGAAGATGATAATCTCTCCAATAACCAAGTTTTTCTTTTTCCCCCAAATACTTCTTTCCGATGTTGAATCCGCCAATGTAACCAACCTTTCCATCAATAACTGAAATACGACGATGATTCCGATGATCCAAAGAAGAAAAAAGATAAGGGAAAGCAGGTTTATTGTAATATGTAAAATGAACTCCTTTTTTAACTAATAATTCTCTTTCCTTTTTTTTTAGTAAAATTCCCCCTAACCTGTCCAATGCATAGTAT
>NZ_JBFTMA010001069.1:0-995 GCF_056396725.1 Bacillus sp. 05T31 | reverse complement strand
GATTAATGATGCGAACAACGTTTTTATTGAATTTAGCTGTTTCAGCATTTACTTCTTTATCGAATGTAAATGTAGCTGCTTTATCTTGTTCTTTTTCTGCTACAGCTTTTACGAAGTTAGGAGCTACAACATCTTTTGCAACTTTTACTTCTTTAGATACTTGCTTGCCTACGTTGTTAGCTGCATCTTTGTAACCAACAAGTCCAACTGTAAGGTTTGCAGATGTTTCATCTGTTTTAAGAGCGTCTTTTACTTCAACGATTGCTTTTGTTTTATCTTGAGCATCAGCAGAAATTGTAGCCACTAAAGTTTCTTTACCTTTTTTAACTGTTACAGTACCTAGGTTCTCGTTAGCCATCTCTTCTGAGAATGTTACTTCTAAAGTAGCTTTTCCGTCCACAAGGTCTTTCACTTTAACATCTTTAACTTCTGGAGCTGTAACATCCTTTTCTACTTTGTAAGTAGCTTTTCCTTCGTACATTTCCATAGTGTTACCAGTGTAATCTTTAGCACCAGTTACGATTACGTTAAACTCTTCGCCGTTTTTAACTACGTCTTGAACTTTATCTTTTGTTAATGTAACTGTATTGTCTACAGGAGTAGCTTTGATTTGTTTACCGTTAATAACAACAGTAACTTCATCTGCACTTAATTTTTCACTGAATACAACTTTAACATTTCCATCTGGAGTAGATACTGTAGATACAGTTGGAGCTACTTCATCGTTAAAGAAGATAACTTCATATTTTTTTGGAACATCTTTACCGTCAACAGTTTTAACATTTTGAACAGTTAAAACGTAAGCTTCTTTGTTCTCAAGTTTTTTGTCTCCAGCTACTGTTAAGATTACAGATTTTTTATCTTTACTTAGTTTTGGAGCATCAAATGTCATGCCCTCTTGTGAAATTGCAAAGTTTGCAGCAGTCACATCTGTAACTTCAGCACCGAATTTAACTTCGATCTCTTTAGCATTGATTGCTTTAATAGACTCAACT
>NZ_JBFTMA010001068.1:0-996 GCF_056396725.1 Bacillus sp. 05T31 | reverse complement strand
CTATTAATCTTCAAAATATGATCTGTTTTTCAAAGATCGTTTTATATGAAATTTAGACCATAAAAAAAGAGCCCACATAATGTGGACTCTTTCTATTGAAATAAATTTCAATTATTTTGCTGCTGTTACTGATTTGAAATCAACAAGTTTGTTACCTGCTTGGTCAGCAGTTGTGAATACGTGAGGAGCATTCTCTGCGCCTTGCTTAGCTTTAACTGTTACTGTACCATTACCTAAGTTAACTTCGCTAGTAACCTTTAGAACTACGTCTTTAGCTACTTTGTCTTCTTTAACTGCCACAGTTAATGGTGCACCATTTAAATCAAGTACGAAATCATTTGTATCAACTTTTACAGCCTCAGAGAATGTAAGAGTAATCTCTTTGTTATCTACGCTTGTAATTTTAGCTGATTGGAATACAGGAGCTTTCGTATCTTCAACTTTTAATAATAGGTTCGTTGTACCCATTTTTACTCCAGATGCATTTGCAACGTTAGCTACTGTAAACTTCACTGTTTCTGATTTTTCGAAAGTGAATGTTTTTGGTAGTTCGATAGTTGCTGTTGTTTTTGTTGTTTCTTTTCCTTCTACTGTTACTTTTTCATTAGCTAGAGTAATCAAAGCACCTTCTGGTAATTTAGCACCCGCTAATGTGTAATTGTTTACGTTAGCTGCTGATTCTGCAACTTGGCCACCTTTTACTTCTCTATCAAATTTCACTTTGATTTCGTTGTTATTCTTATCGAATACAACATCTCCCTCTACCTTTGGAGCTACTTTATCTGTTGGTGGTGTTACAACAGCATCTTTCTTCGCAACTTTTACTTCAGTAGTGAATGCTGCTGAATCATTACCAGCCATATCTTTAATAAATCCTTTTGAAGCAGCAACTTTATAGTTACCTTCAGCTGGGAATGTTAAAGTTATAGCTTTTTTATTATTTTCAACTACTTTTGCAGTTACCTTTTCTGTTACATCTTCACTTGTATCTTGATT
>NZ_JBFTMA010001067.1:0-996 GCF_056396725.1 Bacillus sp. 05T31 | reverse complement strand
GGATTAAATGCTAACATTGCAGCCATACCTTGAGGAACTGTTTTTGAACGAATAACAATAACTTCTTGTTCTACAACTGACGCTGCTTGTTCTGCTGCCATCACGATATTCCCGTTATTTGGTAAAATGATGATTTTTTCAGCATTCGCCTCTTCAATCGCCTTCACAATATCCTCCGTACTCGGATTCATCGTTTGGCCACCTTCGATAACTTTCGTTGCACCAATGCTYTCAAATAGAGTTTTAATACCCGATCCCATAGCTACAGTTACAATACCATACGGTTGTTTCTCTATTGGCTGATTCGTTTGTTCAGGTACCATGGTAGGTTCATCTAATAAAGCAGTATGCTGTTCACGCATATTTTCTACTTTGATCTTAATTAGACTACCGTAACGTTGTCCATAGTTCATAGGATCTCCAGGATGTTCCGCATGAATATGAACCTTTACAACCTCATCATCCGATACAACAAGTAGTGAATCTCCGTACACACTAATATCTTCACGGAATTTTTGTTCAGAGAAATTATGTTCCTTCATTTTTCCAGGCTCTAATTTCACCATGAACTCCGTACAATATCCATACTTAATATCTTCTGTACTCAATTGGCTTTGTACACTACGGTGATGTTCTGCACGTACCATGTCATTCATAGATGGTTGGGCAGGCATATTAGAAGAAATCGTTTCTCCTTTTAAGTCAGCTAAAAATCCTTCATATACAACAACAAGACCTTTACCACCGCTATCTACAACGCCAACTTGTTTTAATACAGGTAATAAATCTGGCGTACGATTTAACGATGCGTTTGCTTCTTTTACAACATCTTCCATAAACAAAACAAAGTCGCGCTGTTTTTTCGCAACTGTCACTGCATATTTACCCGTTTCTCTTGCAACCGTTAAAATCGTTCCTTCAATTGGTTTCATAACCGCTTTGTAAGCTGCCTCTACTCCAGCTTCTAAAGCTGCAGCAAAATCAACTGTCGTTAAT
>NZ_JBFTMA010001066.1:0-998 GCF_056396725.1 Bacillus sp. 05T31 | reverse complement strand
TTTTTAGAGTACTAGTATCAGTATGTCCAAGTTTGATAGACATTTTTCATATACTTCAAAGTTTTTGCACCAGAACCGGGGAATTTCCTTTTACAGATGAATGGCGATATGAAAGATGAAGAGTTTAATAAGTATAAAGAAGTTATGGATAAATTAGTGAAGTAAATAGCGGCACTCGAAAGAGTGCTTTTACTATTTCTCAATACTCGAAATTATCTAACGTGGTAAAATAATAATTGGATTGGCATCCAATACCATATTACGTTGGTTCAAATCGCAGGAAGGCACCTTATGGTGGCTTTTTTTGTTTGAAACACATTCTGCCAAAATACTTGTATCTTTGTTGATTTACGACTCACATAAACCAACAAACTTCGTATATACAATTTGTTATCCTAAATGAGTTAACAATACGAACAGTTATAGGAGGATTTTGTGAATGGTAAAAAAAGCTTGTGTAAGTATTATTACTGGAATTCTTTTAATATGCTCAACAGGATGTGCCACTCAAACTGATTCCATCGCAGCTCAAACTCAATCAATAGATGGCACATATACAACAGAAGATATTACAAGCGCATTTCCCGTAGGGACACCCATAACTACTTATATTCGAAAAGAAGAAAAACTGAGCGTAAAACATCTCACCAGCATTACGCTTACAGATGGTGGCGTTGGTAGAGTTCTGGAAGCAACAGATGGTTTTGTTGTCGTATGTGGGAATGAAAAAGGAGTTTTTGATGTGTTAATATTTAAAACTATGGAAGATGTAAAGAAATATGAACAAAGTTTGGCGCTATGATTAATACCCTACTGACACCCTCACAGTATACAGTGAATCTATTCTAGATTACATAAACAAGCTCACCAATATAAAATAGCCCACCTATTTCCGTAGATGGGCTATATCTTTATTACACAATGCCAAAGTATACTCTCTTTTTCTTGCAAACTTTATGCAATTATACATATTTACAAAAATTACACTAAACAAATAT
>NZ_JBFTMA010001065.1:0-998 GCF_056396725.1 Bacillus sp. 05T31 | reverse complement strand
TTATGATACTTTTGCTGATTTATTTTTAATAAATTTTGGTTGCTTCTGTAGTAGAAACTTTGTTTTCGCCATTGAAAAGACAAATAAAGCAATCCATATACAGAAAAACGCAATCATATGAGTAGATGTGAAATGTTCACCAAAAACGAACACACCTAAAATTAAACTAATAGTCGGCGCGATGTATTGTAAAAATCCTATCATATAGAGCGGAATAAGTTGTGCTCCTTTAGCAAAATAAAAGAGTGGTAATGCTGTAACAATACCCGCCCCTATTAAAAGAAACGTTGATATTGCCGAAATAGAACCGAACGAACCGAAGCCATGCACTCCTGTCATAAACAAATATATAAGTGCAAATGGCGTCACTAACATCGTTTCCATCGTAAGCCCAATTGTTGCGTCGTAATTTAATAATTTTTTCGTTAATCCATATAATCCAAATGAAAAAGCAAGTGAAAGAGAAACCCATGGAATTGATCCGAAACGTATCGTTAAAATAACAACGCCTAATCCAGCTAAACCAACCGCAACATATTGCCAAAAATTAAGCTTCTCTTTTAAAACAACTGTACCAAGTAAAATACTTATAAGTGGATTAATATAATACCCAAGACTTGCTTCGATTACATGGTTATGATTTACGGCCCATATGTATACAAACCAGTTTCCACTAATAAGTACCGAAGCAATTGTTAATGACATTAATAATTTAGGTCGTTTAAAAAGGGTCACTAACTCCCCACCAAACTGACGAAACCTCTTCGTTACTCCTAAAACTAACAACATAAAAACAAATGCCCAAACAATGCGGTGTGCTAATATTTCATCCGCCGGTACTTCCTCCACCCATTTCCAATAAATCGGAAGGACTCCCCACATCGTATACGCACCCGCCGCATATATAATTCCCTGCTTTTGTTGTGCCGCCTGACTCCCCATCTTCCTTTTTCTCCTCTTCTCTTTTTTTCTTCATTATAAAGTCTCACGTGCTTACT
>NZ_JBFTMA010001064.1:0-1002 GCF_056396725.1 Bacillus sp. 05T31 | reverse complement strand
GTTCTTTATGTGTACCAGTTTGACATTACAGACAAAAAGCGGTCAGCATCTTTTTGCAAGAACGATGGATTTCACATTAGATTTCAATCAAGAAGTAATAATAGTTCCTCGAAGTTATCAATGGAACAATATAACTGGTGAAACCATCGAGGCGAAACAAGCTGTTGTCGGGATGGGGATTAACCATCAAGGAAGGATCATCCTGGCGGACGGAGTAAATGAATCAGGTATGACATGTGCAACACTCTATTTTCCAGGATTCGCTAGTTATAGTAACAGTATAGATGAAAATAAAACGAATCTGGCTCCATTTGATTTTGTGGCATGGAGTCTCACACAATTCAATTCTGTCGAAGAGTTAAAGAACTCTGTAGATAGTATTTCCTTTTTGGATGTACCATTACCTGTTTTAGGGGTTACTCCACCGCTACATTGGATTTTAGCGGATAAATGGGGAGATTGTATTGTACTAGAGCCGACAACTGAAGGACTAAAAATATATGATAATCCTCTTGGGGTAATGACCAATAGTCCTGAGTTTAACTGGCATCTACAAAATTTAAGACAATATATCGGTCTTAAATCGCAGCCATATGCGCCAACACAATGGGGGGATGTATCATTAAGTGCTTTTGGACAAGGTTCAGGTTCGATGGGACTCCCTGGGGATTTCACCCCACCATCAAGGTTTGTTCGGGCAGCGTATGGCAAACAAAATATTCAAGGTATAGATAACGAAGAAGAGGGCATATCGGCCATTTTTCATATCTTATCAAATTGTGAGGTTCCAAAAGGTGGAGTAATAACGGAAGAAGGTACATTAGATAATACCATTTATACAAGCGCAATGTGTATGGAGTCTGGTACATATTATTACCATACCTATGATTGTAGACAAATTATAGCTATTCATTTATTTAATGAAAATTTAGATACAGATGAAATTAAAACTTATCCGTTCCAGCGGAAACATAAGATATTTTATGAAAACTAATCAGATTT
>NZ_JBFTMA010001063.1:0-1002 GCF_056396725.1 Bacillus sp. 05T31 | reverse complement strand
AATTTGTTCTGCGATTGCTTATGCAGAATTGAAAAAAGAATTAGGAATGAATGCTGAGCCTGTACGTTTAGGCGAAATCAGTGGTGAAACTCAATTTGCGTTAGACTCTTTTAAAGTAGAAGGACCGCGTTTTGTTGAGACAGTAGCAAACGAAGTGGACAACGTTATTTTAGTTGACCATAACGAGCGTCAACAAAGTGCTAACGATATCGAATCTGTTCGTGTGTTAGAAGTTATTGACCATCACCGTATTGCTAACTTTGAAACAAGCGATCCTATTTACTACCGTTGTGAGCCAGTTGGATGTACAGCTACAATCTTAAACAAAATGTACAAAGAAAATGGCGTTACAATTCGTAAAGAAGTTGCTGGTTTAATGTTATCTGCAATCATTTCAGATTCTTTACTATTCAAATCTCCAACTTGCACAGAACAAGACGTAGCAGCAGCTCGTGAATTAGCGGAAATCGCTGGTGTAGATGCAGATAGCTACGGCTTAGAAATGTTAAAAGCTGGTGCTGATTTAAGCGGAAAAACAATGGAGCAATTAATCTCTCTTGACGCTAAAGAATTCCAAATGGGTAACGCGAAAGTTGAAATCGCACAAGTAAACGCTGTTGATACAAACGACGTTCTTGTACACCAAGTAGAACTTGAAAAAGTTATCACTACAGTAGTAGAAGAAAAAGGTTTGGACCTATTCTTATTCGTTGTAACTGATATCTTAACTAACGATTCTGTTGGTCTTGCGATTGGTAAAGCAACAAACGTTGTTGAGAAAGCTTACAACGTAACATTACAAAACAACACAGCTACTTTAAAAGGTGTTGTATCTCGTAAAAAACAAATCGTTCCTGTATTAACAGAAACATTCCAAGCTTAATATTATTGAGTATGGATAAAAGAAAGGACAAGTAGTCATATTGGCTACTTGTCCTTTTTATTATAAAATTACAGAAGAGCCTATTGGATGGAAATAAAAAAGGATAGCAATAGCTATCC
>NZ_JBFTMA010001062.1:0-1003 GCF_056396725.1 Bacillus sp. 05T31 | reverse complement strand
GTAAGAGCCTACCAAAGCATTCGTTTTCTCTTCACTATTTTTTTGAAAATCTTGATACGAAAAGCCTTTTCCAGTTTTTATAGGTATGTTCAGTAATTTATAATAATCTTCATCTATTGTAATCGTACGAATAGTAGGACTTTTATCACGAAAAGTTTTATTTTTCAATTCGTCTAACATACTTTCTTGAAGCGGTCTATCGCTTGATTCTAGTTCGATTATTATCTCTTCGTATGTACCATACGAAATCACATCTTTATTTTGCTGAATTTTATTATAAATTTCTTCGATTCGCCCTTTATTAAATTGATCTTCCTTCAACCTATCAGTAGTCATATCATAAGTGATGAAATATGTACTTTCTAAATCTAGCAACGAGTTGGAACTGTTTCCAAGATAGTGAAAATTATAAAGTGTATTAATTGAAAGTGTTATTGACGTTAATCCAAACATAAATTGCATTAAGAGCAGTATGGAAATAAAGAACCTATTTTTTAGGGCCATAAGAGTACTTTTTATTCTCATCTTATTTACTCCTTTAAGGCTTTAGCAGGTTCAATTTTAAGTAATTTGAAAAATGGTATTACAGCGGTGATGAACGAAATAGATAAGGAAATTACTACACCCATCATAACTTTGAAAACATCTATACGAATGGTAAAACCCATTGAATGTACTATACTTTTATTCATTGTACTTAAAATCCATTGCATACATAAGGCACAAACCGCTGCAGAGATTGCGCATATGAATAATTGGCCAAATATAAATACAAATAAATTCAAATTACTTGCCCCCAACGCTTTTCTTAAGGAAACACTCTTCCTCTTCGTATAAATCCAAAAATAACTCGCAATTATACAGTTCATTACAGCTATAAAAAGTATTCTATACGGAAGTGCAAGTTGTTCTCTCAGAGCTTGACTCGAGCTTTTTTCTTTCTCATAATTCTCTTTTTCATTTATCACTTTGGCATTTGCATCAGCTCTATTTTGCTTAACAT
>NZ_JBFTMA010001061.1:0-1003 GCF_056396725.1 Bacillus sp. 05T31 | reverse complement strand
GTACAAACTAAGGGGGCTATATATATGAAACAGTGGAGTAAGACAGCATTAATGAAAAGTACAGGTGTTTTATTATCAGCATTTGTYCTTTTGTCAGGKTGTGGTTCGGCAACATCCACTAGTACTTCTGAAGGAGACAGGGATAAAAAGACAGTTGAGCTTTTAAATGTTTCGTATGACCCGACTCGTGAGTTGTATCAAGATTTTAATAAAGACTTTGCGAAGTATTGGAAAGAGAAGCATGGTCAAACAGTGAATGTAAAGCAATCACACGGGGGATCTGGAAGTCAGGCACGCTCCGTTATTGACGGTTTAGAAGCAGACGTTGTAACACTAGCGCTCGCGTATGATATTGACGCGATTAGCAAGAAGAAACAACTAGCAGAAGATTGGCAGAAGCGACTTGCGGATAATTCTACTCCGTATACATCAACGATTGTATTTCTTGTGAGAAAAGGAAACCCGAAAGGAATTAAAGATTGGGATGATTTAACGAAAAAAGGTGTGTCTGTCATTACACCGAATCCGAAAACATCTGGAGGAGCACGTTGGAACTATTTAGGGGCGTGGGGATATGCGCTGAAAAAGTACAATAATAGTGAAGATAAGGCGAAAGAGTTTGTTGGCCAAATTTATAAAAACGTGGAAGTACTTGATTCTGGTGCACGCGGGGCAACGACAACATTCGTCGAAAAAGGAATTGGTGATGTGTTAATCGCTTGGGAAAATGAAGCGTTATTATCACAAAAAGAACTTGGAAAAGATAAATTTGAAATTGTAACTCCTTCCATTAGTATACTTGCAGARCCGCCAGTAGCAGTKGTAGATAAAGTYGTTGATAAAAAAGGAACGAAAAAAGTAGCAGAAGGGTAYCTTGAATATTTGTACTCAGAAAAAGGGCAAGAAATTGCAGCTAAAAACTTTTACCGTCCGCGTAATGAAAAAGTAGCAGAAAAGTACGCATCACAATTTCCGAAAGTTCAATTATTTACAGTAGATGAAC
>NZ_JBFTMA010001060.1:0-1005 GCF_056396725.1 Bacillus sp. 05T31 | reverse complement strand
GATATATATTTGCATAGAAAATATGAAACATTTCATAAAGAACATGTAAGTTTAGAACAATTACAAGATCGAAAATTAAAAAGAACTCAAGCTGCAGTTATGCAAAGAAAAGAAAACTTCCTTAAAGATTATGAGAAAAACAAATGTATTACTACCGCATGTTCAAATATAAATATTAATGAATTAACATTTAAACGTTGGATAAAAAATGATAATCAATTTAAAAAAGAATATGAACAAATTAATTTGGCATATACAAATAGCAATAATACAATATAAAATTCTAGATAACCTTAGTATAGGTATTAACATAGCTATACTAAGGTTTTTTATTTGAAATCATTAAAGGATACTTATTTTTATTTATAGAACATAGTAAATACATAGATTTTACAATTAAATTACTAAAAAAGAAGGGATTTTAAAATGCATGCTAATTATTCTCCGGAGAAAATACTTAAAACAACTTATGAGACAAAAATGATTTCATCAGGTGACAATTATCCAACTCTAAAAATAAGCGGAACAAACCTTCAATATTTACTTGTAATGCTCCATCTGGGCATAGAATCAAATACTATAAAAACGAAGCTAAATTGGACTAACGAGGAATTCGAAAAACAAATGCACGCATTAGAACTAGAAGGTTTATTGAATGAGACAGAAGGGAGTTACTATCCAACATGTATGGTTATAACAGCTAATGAAGGAGAAAAACTGTATAACCTATGTGAGCCTCTAATTAAAACTGCACTTAACATAATTGAAAAGTATTCTAATCAAATTGATGCTATGTCTAAAAGAATCGAGACATTTAATCATTTATCTAAAGAATCGTATAGTCTTTTACTATATAGTGGTTGTGTTATTAGATTTTGGACAAATAATTAACATTGAAGAAAACTATTTAGAAACAGAATGGCCTTTGAGAAACAATAAATTATTAATCGAAATCGAAGCAATTGCTGTAGCAAACTAATTTTAAAAACTTATTCTTAATCATAT
>NZ_JBFTMA010001059.1:0-1007 GCF_056396725.1 Bacillus sp. 05T31 | reverse complement strand
GATGAAAGTAGCRGAGAAAATAGGAATGAGCTTAGAAGGWAGAATGCGAAAATGCCGATATTATAACGGGACATACTATGATTCTATTCGAATGGGAATGATTCGTGAAGAATGGGAAGTGCTATGTGTAACGAAGGGGTGAGGAAGCATGTACGCTATTATTGCTACATTTGATTGTGTGTGCACTAATAAAATTAGAGAATTGCAAAATGAATTAACAAATATAATTGGAACAAATCCACTAGCCGGAGTAGAACCACATATTACATTGGCTGATTATAATGAGTTAGATGTTAATTTATATACTGAGAAGTTAGAGGAGTTTGTAGTTTTTCAAGAGAACATTGCTGCTGTAACTTTTCCTTCTGTTGGAACTTTTCCTACTAATAGAACGATCTTTCTAGCACCAACCATTACCGATGAGTTATTAAGACTTCATCATTCTTATCATGATTATTTCAAARYTTTTCATGATAATYYRMAKTCATATTACGTRCCAGGAAAATGGGTTCCGCATTGCACGATTKCTAATGGGTTAAATTCAAATCAATTTTTAAGTGTAATGGAATATATATATGRAAARTTTGATGYTACACTAGCTTCGATTGAGAAGTTAAAATTAATTAAGGTAAATTATGAAGATGGTTCTGCCGTTTCTTCTAGTATTTTAGCAGAGTGTAATTTAAAGAGAATGGAGACATCGAGATGACATATGTAATTAGAGAAATGAAGCAAGAAGATATTCATGCTGTACAAAACGTAGCGAAAATAGCTTGGCATGATACTTACGAAGGAATTATTCCGGGAGAGATTCAAGACAACTTTTTAAATGAAGCGTATTCCGATGAAAAAATGAAATATCGCCTTGAAAATACACATTTATTTGTTGCGGAAGAAGAGGGAGAAGTAATTGGCTTTGCAAATTTTTCACCAATTAGACTGCAAAACGAAGCAGAATTAGGTGCAATTTATTTGTTGCCAGATCAGCAAGGGAAAGGGATAGGGAC
>NZ_JBFTMA010001058.1:0-1008 GCF_056396725.1 Bacillus sp. 05T31 | reverse complement strand
TACCATCATCATATGTAAAAGTATTAGGGATGTTTACTATTGGACCGAGGAGAGAATTCGGAAATATTTTAGAACAACTTTTCACATATTCATTTGCTTCTACATTATGTGTAACGTCTTTACATATCCCATTATTGTTAGGAACATTTAGCTCATCCGCTTGTGCAGAGATTCCTCCTATAACAAGCAATCCTAATGTTAATACACTTGTAATAAATTTTTTAAACATATAATCCTCCCTTTTTTGGTATTTTTCACCCTGTGAGAACTAATAACCCTAAAATATAGTTACTCGTTCAATTTTAACCAATCTCAAAATTAAATTCGGTTTGTAACACTAATACAAGTTGGGTACTTGCTGTTATAGTATCCTTTTATACTAAAATTCCACTCAAATATGCCCCCCTTTTTTACAATATATCACCGATCAAACTTCCGAAAATATGTTGTAAATTGATATTAATTATTAATAAAGTAGAAAATATAGAATTTTATCATAAAATGTCGAAATATTTAGTTATATATATATACATAAACGGTATATAATTACATATGTTGCCAATGTATATATTAATATCCAAATGGTGTTTTTTAGACAAAAGGGAGAAATAATAAATATTTCAAATTATATTGGGAGTGAAAAGCATGAATTTCAATCAATAAACGGCTGTAAAATTTGGTGTTTCGTTCTTATTACTATCTTTTTTAACTTCTTAGTTAATTAATAAAAATATATATACTTCCATTTAATCTAGAAACCTCTTTCTTATTTCTGGTGATGGAATTGAACATTGGGTATTTCTCCCGAATAATTTATACCTATTTTTTGCAAATCTTTCATAGCAAAAATCTCTGATAAATTTTGGGAATAACAAAAAAAGAGCGCCGAATTTCCAAAAACCTTTTAAAGATTTACAAATGTTTAGTATGGCATCTGACTTTATATAACTCTTATCACTTTTAATCAATACTATACTATCGATGTGTGCATCAATATTGTATTGCTTC
>NZ_JBFTMA010001057.1:0-1010 GCF_056396725.1 Bacillus sp. 05T31 | reverse complement strand
CTTTAATAAAAAGACAATGTCTTTTTTATTATTATAAAACATATATAATGATGGAATGGTCGCGTACAAAAAGCATATTTTTATGAATTTCATCAGATGGGGGGATGGTGATGAATAAGCCATGGGTTGGTAAGGAAATATGGAACAAAGTTTACAAATGGAAAATGCTGAATGTTCAAGATGATTCGCGCGAAATAAGAGAAAAAAAGGAAAGTAAAGAAACAGAGTCAAAAAAAGAAGAWAAAGCAATTGAATTAGAGGAAGAAAGTGAAAAAACTAGATCAGCAAAAGAAGATAAAGTAATTGAATTAGAGAAAGAAAGTGAAAAAACTAGATCAGCAAAAGAAGAAAAAGTAATTGGATTAGAGAAAGAAAGTGAAGAAACTGAATCAAAAAAAGAAGATAAAGCAATTGAATTAGAGGAAGAAAGTAAAGAAACAGAGTCAAAAAAAGAAGATAAAGCAATTGAATTAGAGAAAGAAAGTGAAAAAACTGAATCAGCAAAAGAATATGAAGAAAGAGAATTAGAGCAAGAAGAAATAGCAATTGAATCAAAGAAAGAAAGTGAAGAGACTGAACCAGCAAAAGAAAATAAAGTGATTGGATTAGGGAAAGAAGAAGTGGCAAATGAATCAGAGCAAAAAAATGAAGAAATTGAATCAAAGAGAGAAAGTATAGATTTAGGATCGAAAATAGAGACTTCAGTGCATTCAATGGTAGTGAAAACTCCATTTTCTATTATTTCAGAAGTGTCTAGCTTTAAAGTGTTTCCAAAAGTAAATGTGAAAAATCAAGATGCATTTGTATTTCGAAATGAAAAAGATGCGGAGGGGCGTGAATTAGATTCTAAGTTATTAGCTACAGTGCAACAGCATCATTCGGAGGCTTATTGTAAATTAGTTTCTTTAAATCTTCATGAAAAGAGAGTGCTTGTTGAATTATATAATCAAAAAGTCAAAGGGAATATTGAAGAGAATCGGGTAGAGACATCTACATGGATACCTATCCAC
>NZ_JBFTMA010001056.1:0-1011 GCF_056396725.1 Bacillus sp. 05T31 | reverse complement strand
AAGTTATATACCTTTTCGCAGAAGTCATTAGATGGCTCGATAACTGTAAGACCATTTACCTGCGTTCCTTTTACATCCTCTGAATGATAATCTTTTCTTGCATATAAGGTTTTAAAGTTATTAATCATTGAAGCCATATAGTCAAGAATTTGATTAGCAATTGGTAAACCTAGTGCAGCTGATTTACCTGTACCAATGTTACCGATGATCATTATATTAAGTGTTAAAGACTTACCTTGTATTACTGCCATTTCCCGTGTAGCACTGTTAGGACCAAGAAAGATATCGGGTTCTGGCAATTTTGATGGATTTTTTTCAGTGAAAAATCTGTGTAATGAAGTAGCAAGTTTCCGTTGACGATCATCATTCAAAAAGGAAAGCATCCAACCAGGTATTTTAAATACGCATTCCCATTTTCCGAATTCATCTAAAAGCTCTTTTTTATGTTCATAAAAAATCTTAAAGAGCCATAAGAGCACGAGAATAATAATAATTACAGGTATAGCAAATACAAGGTGCATGATATTACTAAAATTTGAAAGTATAGTAGCCTCTAATCCTTTGTCATTTAGTGAAACTTCTCCAGCTTTCGAATGTAAGAATGGAATAAATATCTTAGCTAATGGAACACTAAATGCCCATAAGTACTGGGCAACTATACCAATTAACATCATCGAGAAAATAAACCATCTACGCTTTATCTCCTGATAGGTCTTAACCTTGGTTGATAGTTGCCAAGTATAAATTAAAATCCAAAAGCTAAAAAAGGTTTCAATGTAATAATTAGTTTCAAACGGATTACCCAAGATACTTAAAGTAGGTAATGGAGCCCCCATTTGTATTGACCAGAAAGAAGTGTATTTATATATTCCTCTAAAAGCAAAATACCAAGCTAGCAGAAGTAGTAATGTCACAACATAGTAAGATGAGCGGGCTGCTAAACGATATTTCCAGCTTTTTGTAATGTCGATTGTAACTGTATAGGAATTTTTTTTGCTCTTTCCGGCTTTT
>NZ_JBFTMA010001055.1:0-1017 GCF_056396725.1 Bacillus sp. 05T31 | reverse complement strand
AAGTTTAGCTGCGCAAGTAACATCATAGACTGTCCATTTGAATCTTTAGGATGCTCTTGATCTATAGGTAAATACGGATAACCACCAAATTTACTCTCAAAAAGCGTTGTCTCTGCTAATGTTCCAGACGCTTTAATATAAGGTTTCACACTTTCTTCTAAAATACTACGATACTGCTCTAGTTCTTTCGGAATTTGAAGTTGATACGTATTCTTCATTACATTTGCCTCCCCTTAATAATGAATTGAAAATGCCTTACTTAATTATATAGCAACAGATAACTTCATTGAAAATCGTTAAATATCCGTTTTAACCCTCATTTTTTGCGCGCTTGGCGGACAAAGTAAATTATGTTCTGAGACCTTTTTATTAATAGTTGTAATTAACATAGCTGCTTCTACATTATCCGTTAGTTCTTTTAAATTTTCTTTTAGATGATCTATTTCCTTTGAAAGTTCAATCCACCTAGGCAAAACATGATTATTTTTCAAAGTTCTATAAAGTTGCTTGTCAGGATTATACGAAAGATCTTTATCAAGATTAAGAGGTTTCCCTTTCCCAGGTAAATCATTAAACGCTCCTGTCTTTTCTGCCTGTTTAACGATAGAGCTAATATGATCCTCATACGTGAACGACCAAACTTTTTCATCTTTAACTAAAATTTCTTGTTTTTTAAGTTTTTTATCTAGCTCATCTTGATTCATAGATTCTCTCTCCTTTTTATTTTATAGTGTGGTTTTTGTATGTTTTAATGCTTTCAACCCATCAAATAACTTTTCTCGCCACCAAACACCGTCATGACCGCCTTGAAACTCTTCATAAGTAATTTGGTATCCTTTTTCTTTTAAAGCTTTATACAGGCGTCTATTAGCCGTTAAAAGAGGTTTGTTTTCAAGTTCTCCTGCTGCTATGTAAAAATGAGGTTGACTCGTATTAGAATCTATAGATGAAATTTGATTTTCAATCCAAGGAATTTGATTTTCATAACCATCCTTTTTCCAATGCACGGATCCAGAC
>NZ_JBFTMA010001054.1:0-1018 GCF_056396725.1 Bacillus sp. 05T31 | reverse complement strand
GGTTGTGAGATAGCGCCCCATACGTCTTCATTTACATAAACGACTGGTGTATGGCTAAACATTTGATCTTTCGTAAATCCAACGATTTTAAATTCTTTCTTTGAAACAGGATCAATAATTGTATCCCCAATATCGATTCCTTTTTCTTTAATTGACTCATCAGCAACCATTTCGTTGTTTGCTGTACCTAATTTCTCGCCTTCTACAATTTTCGGTTCTAAAAATGAATCACGTTCACTTGAGAAAATAGCGACATCAACTTTTTTCGAACTATCTTTCTTTTCATACGTTGAAACTTTCACACGAAACGGAACTGCCTCTTTCGCGTCCACTTGATTTACTACGTTATCTACATCTTCTTTCTTAATTTGTGAACGAAGTAATTTATTTTCCGCATCATCCGCTAATACAAACTTATTTGCCTCCATATTTTGAATCGATGAAGCATTATCATATGATAATCCATTTGCTAATCCTGAAATGACAAGGACTAAAAATGATAATAACACCATAATAAGTCCGATTAATCCGTATCTTAATTTTGATTGTTTTAATTCACGCAGAGCTAAAAACATTTCGCTCGCTCCTTCCTATTACTTTCTATGCACTTATCATAAAAAAGAATTATGAACGGAATATGAACAGAAGATTACAGAAGAAAGATTAAATTTTCAGAAAGTATTGAAAATAATTGAAATACTTGATACAATTCAGTCAAATAATCTTGACCGAGTAATTTAATTTGAGGAGTTGATYATKTTGAAGCCCRTGTTAACACTAACTACTTATAGCCAACTAAAAGCAATAAGCGATCCACTACGTGCCGAAATGATGATGCGTCTATGCGAACGTCCTTATACAGGACAACTGCTATCTGAGAAATTCGGCATTTCAAGGGCGAAAATTCATTATCATTTAAAAGAATTAGAGAAGAATGGTTTTATAGAAATCGTATATACAGAAGAAAAAAATGGCATCGTTCAAAAATTTTATCAATCTGTCGCTAAAGGCTTTACCC
>NZ_JBFTMA010001053.1:0-1019 GCF_056396725.1 Bacillus sp. 05T31 | reverse complement strand
CCACAATACCTACAAATACCTTTTCTTCTTTCTTCGCCGTTACAAAACGCAACATTCCCACTCTCCATCCTAAAACTCATACCCTATAATTGTATTCGCATCCTTAAGAAAAAAACCTTCTKATACACGCTAATTTTTACAATATTCAACCATTCTTACATTTGTTCCTCATCCGTTATTTGACATAAAATGTAGAAATTATACTTTTTTTAGCGAAGATGTTTCTTTTTTATTGGATTTTTGTATAATATGTACTACATATATACATAAAATTTATTGAGAGATGGAGCCGATTTCAATGTTTGAGCAAGCTATCGAAAAAAAACGCGAAAAAATGATCTATTTTGCTGAACGATACGGAATGACTTCTCAAAAAACAGTGAATTGTAGCCAGGAATTGGACAGGCTCTTAAATGTTGTTTGGCCTATACACACAGATTGCACACACACTCAAATGTTCGAAACACATACGCAATAACGTATGTGTTTCTTTTATTTCAAAAAAATACACATTTTATTGAAAACGCCCATACAATAATAGAAAAGAAAATTTTAAAAACGAAAGGTGTTTTGTATGCCAGCTATGGTCGGACATATTCGTATCGTTAATATTGGATCAAGTGGTATTTTTCATATTGGAGATGTATTTGCGATTAGGCCTATTAGTTATTCACGCGCTTTTGCCGGAGCCGGTTCATTTAATGTTGGGGATAACATCTCTGTCTACAATTATCAAAGCTCAACGACTGTCAATGATTCAGATGTAATTGATCAGGCAATAATCGGTTCGAACTAAAGGAGGCGATTGCATTGAATTTTTATGTGAACCAAAGTATCATCATTAACAGCATTAAAATCGATAGCATTACGACCTCTTCCGTTTTTCAAATTGGAACTGCAGGTAGTATTAAGGCTCTTTCTAAATTCTCAAATACTGGCGGATTTACAGAACCTCTTCGTCCATTACAGGCGAAAGGACAAATTATTTCCATCAAACCATCAACTAGTTCTTCTTAAGG
>NZ_JBFTMA010001052.1:0-1021 GCF_056396725.1 Bacillus sp. 05T31 | reverse complement strand
AAGCATCTAAGCATGAAGCCCCCCTCAAGATGAGATTTCCCATAGCGTAAGCTAGTAAGATCCCTGAAAGATGATCAGGTTGATAGGTTCGAGGTGGAAGCATGGTGACATGTGGAGCTGACGAATACTAATAGATCGAGGACTTAACCRTATAATATGAAGCTAATGTTATCTAGTTTTGAGAGAATATAAAAAACTTATTGACTTTAAATGTCGAATGAGTTATGATAATTCTTGTCTTAAATGAATATAGTCTGGTAATGATGGCAGAGAGGTCACACCCGTTCCCATACCGAACACGGAAGTTAAGCTCTCTAGCGCCGATGGTAGTTGGGACCTTGTCCCTGTGAGAGTAGGACGTTGCCAGGCTTATATTATTCCGCAGTAGCTCAGCGGTAGAGCTATCGGCTGTTAACCGATCGGTCGTAGGTTCGATTCCTACCTGCGGAGCCATTATGCTTCCATAGCTCAGCTGGTAGAGTACTTCCATGGTAAGGAAGAGGTCACCGGTTCAAGCCCGGTTGGAAGCTTGGGAAAAGTTTTGTTTTTTTTGGCCCGTTGGTCAAGTGGTTAAGACACCGCCCTTTCACGGCGGTAACACGGGTTCGAATCCCGTACGGGTCACCACTTTTGGAGGATTAGCTCAGCTGGGAGAGCACCTGCCTTACAAGCAGGGGGTCGGCGGTTCGATCCCGTCATCCTCCACCATATATTTTTAAATGTCGGAGGGGTAGCGAAGTGGCTAAACGCGGCGGACTGTAAATCCGCTCCTTTGGGTTCGGCAGTTCGAATCTGCCCCCCTCCACCATTTTCTTTAAAATAACCTGAGAGGGTTTATTTTTTTGAAAAGATAACCATACTAGTAAATATTAATGGGCTATAGCCAAGCGGTAAGGCAACGGACTTTGACTCCGTCATGCGCTGGTTCGAATCCAGCTAGCCCAGCCATTTACGAGCCATTAGCTCAGTTGGTAGAGCATCTGACTTTTAATCAGAGGGTCGAAGGTTCGAATCCTTCATG
>NZ_JBFTMA010001051.1:0-1027 GCF_056396725.1 Bacillus sp. 05T31 | reverse complement strand
GGGATAACCATCCGGTTCATTATGATGAGGAGCAGGATGTATGGAATGTTTTTTTATACGATGATGTAAATCGAGTTTTATCGGATTATCGCTTATTTTCCAGTAGAAGGGAACGAAGACAATTCGCAATCCCACCTTTAGAAACTAGAATAAATATAAATTCTACTGATCCACCAGAACATCGCAATGTACGTTCTATTGTTTCTAAAGCATTTACTCCAAGAAGTTTAGAACAATGGAAACCTCGAATACAGGCTATCGCAAATGAACTTGTACAACATATCAGAAAATATAGTGAGGTTAATATCGTTGAAGAGTTTGCTGTAGCTTTACCTGTTACCGTCATATCCGATTTATTAGGAGTACCAACAACGGATCGTAAAAAAATTAAAGAATGGTCTGATATTTTATTTATGCCGTATAGTAAAGAAAAATTTAACGATTTGGATGTAGAAAAAGGAATTGCGTTAAATGAATTTAAAACATACCTTCTTCCAATTGTCCAAGAGAAAAGATATCATTTAACCGACGATATTGTTTCAGATTTAATACGAGCTGAATATGAAGGCGAAAGATTAACCGATGAAGAAATAGTTACTTTTTCTTTAGGTTTATTAGCGGCAGGTAATGAAACAACTACAAATTTAATTATTAACAGCTTTTATTGCTTTTTAGTAGATTCACCTGGAATATATGAAGAGTTAAGAAAAGAACCTACGTTAATTTCAAAAGCGATTGAGGAAGTTTTACGCTATCGCTTTCCCATTACATTAGCTAGGAGGATTAYAGCGGACACAAATATATTTGGACCTTTTATGAAAAAGGATCAAATGATTGTTGCGTGGGTTAGTGCAGCAAATTTAGATGAGAAAAAGTTCTTACAAGCTTCTAAATTTAATTTACACAGAATAGGAAATGAAAAGCATTTAACCTTTGGTAAAGGTCCTCATTTTTGCTTAGGGGCGCCACTTGCACGTTTAGAAGCTGAGATTGCATTAACTACCTTTATAAATGCCTTTGAAAAAAT
>NZ_JBFTMA010001050.1:0-1028 GCF_056396725.1 Bacillus sp. 05T31 | reverse complement strand
TACCACACCAATCCAAACGAGGACAGTAACTGGTGTATTCCAGCTTAATCCTTTTCCGAAGAAGAAAATTTCTCTTAGCCCTTCTATCATAAATCGCATCGGTAACCAGGAGTAAATCCAGTCTTGATAAAATGGAGACATCATTTCAGGCGCTAGCGCCAATAGCGGTGCACCAAAGAAAAGTAACAGTGCAAATAACCCGATTCCCTTTAATCCAACTAATGAAAGTACTGCAGAAATCATTAAGAAGAAACTAAACGATGTAATGGATAAGAACAAAGCCGTATCCGTGAAATTCGAAATATTTAATCCTACCATTCCATCTGCTATCCATGTAAGACCAAACCCAATTACTAGTGCCGCAACTGCTCCCGTTACTATTTGTTTTACTTTCAATACAAAGTTTTCTTTTCGTGAACCTACTGGCATTTTACTAATCGCAATAAAGATGATTGCTGCGCTCGCTAAACTTGCAATCCATAACGGTTGGAATAAAGAAATTGGCGAGTTACCGTTTGCACTATTTTTTCCAATTGCATTTACATTTGTCACTTTCTTTGTAATAGGTGTTACTAAATTTGAAGCTTGATCTGCTGTTAAAGTAGCTCCTTTTGCTTTCAATCCGTCTAATAGCTCAGTACGAACAGTATTGTTCATATTATCAACTACACCATTTAATATTTGCCCTGCCATAGTTGATGCCGCTGTATTCATTCCTTGATTTATGAATATTTCTACCTCTGGCGAAGATGGCTGTGGTGTTCGTAATGATGCTTGTTTTGCGCTAAATTCTTTCGGAATAACTAACGCTGCATAATACTCTTGATTATTTAAACCTTTTTGAACTGATTCCTTATTTTTTACTTCTACCCACTTTACCGCAGGTTCTTCATCTGTTTTTGATGTTTTTTTGATCATATCAACAATTGTTTGCCCCATATTCATTTTAGCTTGATTCGGAATTTCTACTCCTTGATCCTCATTYACAATTGCGATTGGTAAGTTTTTYGGCTTAGGTTGAACGGTTG
>NZ_JBFTMA010001049.1:0-1032 GCF_056396725.1 Bacillus sp. 05T31 | reverse complement strand
ATTGTAGCACATGAATTAAAGACCCCTCTTACTGTAATGAAAGGATACTTAGAAGGGATGATATACAATATTGGCCCTTATCAAAATCGTGATCAATATTTAAAGAAAAATCATCAAATTATTGAAAGTATGGAACAATTAGTTCGTGAAATTTTAAGCATGTCGAAATTAGAACAACACACCTTTAAACTAAAAGTAGAAGAAGTTAATCTTTCGAAGTTAATAGATACAATCACAAAAGATCTCGAATTTTTTGCTTCTCAAAAAAGCATCCAAATAATAAAAGAAATTGATTCTGATCTTTCTGTTTATACAGATCGTGTTCTTTTTGAAAAAGCATGTAAAAATATTATCCATAATGCGGTTATGTATTCACCACATAATGAAAAAGTCYATATAAAGTTAAGTGAGGATTCTAAACAAGRTCAAATCAAAATGCAAATTATGAATACAGGTGTCAATATTAAAGAAGAGGATATACAACAAATTTTCAAACCATTTTATCGAATTGAAAAATCAAGGAATCGAAATACTGGAGGAAGTGGTTTGGGGCTATATATTGTTAAACAAATTTTTGAAACGCTAGATATAAAGTATTCTATAAAGAATATGGAACGTAGTGTACAATTTAGCATGAACATTCCATTATCTAAACAAAAAACAAACAAACTCCCCTCTTAGTAGGACGAGTTTGTTTGTTTTTTCTAGTTTTAGTATTGTTATTTTTCGAGTTACTTTTTAAGCAATATGTGGATTAGCTTTTTTACCAATCCACATACCTAAGCCCACCATGCTAAGCCAACAGCAAATTGCTAACATAAACATCAATCGTTGTACGGATAACCCTTCAATCTGCATTTGACCCTTCCCAACAATTGTTTGGAAAAGTTGCGACCATTCGACATCGTAAAACACCCCTACTCCCACAATCACAATCAATATAAAAAATTGTAAAAATATATTCCCCATATTTCTCCATGTTGTGTAAATGAGTAAAGAAAGCTCTCTATGTGTAGCATTCACCATATATAC
>NZ_JBFTMA010001048.1:0-1033 GCF_056396725.1 Bacillus sp. 05T31 | reverse complement strand
GATCAACAGATTGAAGATATGCAAAAAATGATTGAATATATCGCAAAACGAGATACAGCTTTTGATAAAAAAATCGAAGAAATTTATCAAGAAGCTAAAAAACCTTGGTGGAARAGATGGTAAGATACAGRGTTTAATATTTGGTTGTATTTTATTCTTTTTAATAGGGTCACCATATCAAAAAAAGAAAATTGTATGTTAATTAGAGTATCATGAAGAGAGGATTTTTCGTTCAATATAGAGGCGAATATCCTCTCTTTTTATACATATCAGAAATATAAACAATAGCTCACATATTCAGTGCAGCTTGTTTGATATGTAGCTTATATTTAAGTTGTTGGAGGAGGATTTACGGAATGAATAAGAGTTTTAAAAAGAGACTTGTGTATTTATTTACAGGGGAACTCTTCGCAGTGATTACCTTTATTTTTCTGTACTTTTTTTATCCTTTAAACCCTAATGGTAGTTATGCTCTAATATATGTATTCTTTATATTAAACTTCGTCTTACTACAAGGGAGTTTTTACTGGTTTGTAAAGTGGAAACGATTAAAAACAAAAAGGCCTCTTTTTCCTAATCTTTACAAGTTATTTAGTATACTAAAAAAAATAAATCTTATACTCATATGTATAGCACCTATTATATTTCTTATTGATATAACTATGATGAAACGGATGTCATTTCCTGTATTTTTCCTAACATTATTCATTTATATATTTGCTATAATTGAGTATATTAACTACTTTCATACTCAATTAACAAATTATAAAAAAGGAAGGGGAAAAAAGGCTTCAATTGCTAAAGAAATTAACAGAATGACAAGTAAAGATTGATCTTACTTTTTTATAAAACCACATATGTAAAAGAAAAGTCTCTTCAGATCTTGAAGTGACCCCCGAAAGTTAGACAGGTCGTTTCATTAGGCAGCCTCTAGGGTATGAGCCCGGTATTGTACCGGGCTCATACCCTTTAATTTTGCCTTAATTCTTTTATGATTATAGTATTCTATATACTTTGCTAATTCTTGTTTGAA
>NZ_JBFTMA010001047.1:0-1035 GCF_056396725.1 Bacillus sp. 05T31 | reverse complement strand
CCATATACGGTGTAATTTCGATCAATATGTGCGAATAATTGTGTATCCGCTAAACGAATAGAATCTCCTGTAGTTGGACCATATAAATCAGCATATTGTTTACGTGACATCTTAAAACTCATGCTATCTCCCTCTTTTTTTATAAGATTCAATATCGCCATCCACTTTATTTTTAAATCCATATACTTCTTGCTTCCCTGAGTACGGAACTAATTCAATCGTTTTTTCATCCCCAGGCTCGAATCTTACCGCTGTACCCGCTGGAATATTTAAATGTTGTCCAATTGCTACACTACGATTGAACTTTAACGCCTCATTCACTTCATAAAAGTGGTAATGAGATCCAATTTGAATCGGTCTATCTCCCTGATTTAACACCTTAACTTTCGTTTCTTTTTTATTTCCATTACATACTATGTCTTCTTTCGCAAGGATATATTGCCCTGGAATCATAACATTCACTTCCTTTAATGAATTGGTTGATGAATAGTTACTAATTTTGTTCCATCAGGAAAAGTTGCCTCAACTTGAATATCTGATATCATGTCTGCAATACCATCCATAACATCTTCAGCACTTAAAATATTTTTTCCAAGCTCCATTAATTCCGCTACATTTTTACCATCTCTTGCTCCTTCCAAAATTTCATACGTAATAATAGCGATACTTTCTGGATAGTTTAACTTAAGCCCTCTCTCCTTTCGTCGATAAGCTAAATCAGCCGCAACAACTACCAGCAGTTTATCAATTTCTCTTGGAGTTAATCTCATTACAATCTTCCTTTCTAAAATATTTTAAAACTAAGAATATTCTAAAAACAAAAGATGTACTTCCAATGTCCTTTCCGTGTTTTCTCCATGTTTTTTTCTGCTAATCAAATAAAAAAAGACTAGAATTGATATTATCCCCTTTAGGTAGACAGTGTAAAAAGACCATGTACATACATGGATGTTACACTATTACTTGGAGGGGATTTTTCATGACTAAAAAAGGCTTAACTTTTAATATATATTCAGAAGAATTAAAGTTATCAGC
>NZ_JBFTMA010001046.1:0-1040 GCF_056396725.1 Bacillus sp. 05T31 | reverse complement strand
CTCTATATGAGTCTTTATAGACTTATTTTTTTATGCCGAGATAGTAAGAGAATGGGATGAATACTAGAAAGAGGGAGTTGGCATACATCTTGCAATATAAAGAGAAAACATTGTATAGAAAAGGATGGGGTACACAATGAACACAAAAAAATTTGCTAAAGTAAATGAACAAATTCCAGGACCGAAAGCAGCGTCTTTATTAGAACGCCGCCAAAATATAGTACCAAAAGGAGTAAGTAATGGTATTCCAACATTTGTACAGTCTGCAAATGGTGCACTCGTAACAGATGTGGATGGAAATCAGTACATTGATTTCGCAGGAGCAATTGGGACAATTAATGTAGGACACTGTCATCCAGCTGTTAAAGAAGCGCTTCATAAACAAGTAGATCAATATATTCATACTGGATTTAATGTGATGATGTATGAGCCGTATATTGAATTGGCAGAAAAGCTGGCCGCATTAGCGCCAGGTAATTTCGATAAACAAGTGCTGTTTTTAAATAGTGGGGCAGAAGCGGTTGAAAATGCAGTGAAGATTGCTCGTAAATATACGAAGAGACCTGGAATTATCGCATTTTCTAAAGGATTTCATGGGCGTACATTAATGACAATGACGATGACAAGTAAAGTAAAACCATATAAATTTGGATTTGGCCCATTTGCTCCAGAAGTATATAAAGCGCCATTCCCATATGAATACCGTCGCCCAGAAGGTTTAACAGAAGAGCAGTATGATGACTTTATCATTGAAGAGTTCAAGAACTTCTTCATATCAGAAGTAGCACCAGAAACAATTGCAGCAGTTGTAATGGAACCTGTTCAAGGGGAAGGCGGATTTATCGTTCCAAGTAAGAAATTCGTTCAAGAAGTACGCAGCATTTGTTCAGAGCACGGTATTTTATTTGTAGCTGATGAAATTCAAACAGGCTTTAGTCGTACCGGAAAATACTTTGCAATTGATCATTATGATGTCGTTCCAGACTTAATTACGGTATCTAAATCATTAGGTGCTGGTGTACCGATAAGTGGTGTCATTG
>NZ_JBFTMA010001045.1:0-1041 GCF_056396725.1 Bacillus sp. 05T31 | reverse complement strand
ATTCTAAACATCTTAACAATAAAAAAACGCCGAATCCTTAATTGGAATCGGCGTTTTTATTCTATGATACCTCTACATATGTTGAACTAGCTGTAATATAGAAGACACTGCTTTTTGAATTTTTCACTTTATATTGCGGTGAACCATTTACTGATATTTCGTATAAGTTCGACCGTGTCTGTGCCATTACTTCGTCTCCGTTTCCGTCAATTTATCATTTTACCACATGTGAAATTTTAACAATTAAATATTAATGTAGTGTAAATACAATATAAATTTCCTATTAATATTAAAAAATAATGATAGGATAAGAAAAAACGTAAATACAGATGTACCCAAAGTTGACCCTGTATATGGTTATGAAGTTGAAAAACTTGAAGCTGACCATATTGTTTCGATGAAAGAAATAACGGACATGGAAGGTTTTGACCTATTACCGAGAGAACAACAAATAGAAGTGCTTAATATGGATGTAAACTTTGTTGGACTTGGAAAACCAACAAATGCTTCTAAGAATGCAAAAGATTGGAGTACATGGCCAGGGCATCCTAAATACGGTAAGGTTCCCGAAATTATAAGACTAGAAATGTTAGAACGTGAAGCAGCGTCTAGAGAAGCTTTGAAAAAATCAATAAAAGAGAGGTTACAATCCATTGAAAACAATAGTTAAAAATATAGGTGGTAAAAAGATAATAGCTACAGCAGAAGAACATTTAAACCCCCAGATAGAAAAGTTATTATATTTGCTAACTAAAGTAGAAGATAACAAATTAGTTGATGGATTTTCTATACAAGTTGGTTGGTCTATTTTTGTTCTATCCAAACGTGAAGATGGGTATCACATTATTGCCTCAGATTATACAAAAAATCCATTTAAGGATACTACAGATGATTTAACAATTGCTTTATGGGTGCAATTAGAACAAGTACACTGTTTACGTCAGTTGAATATTGATGGTGAAATGATAAAGTTTAGCGATAAAATAGTGACTGCAAAAAATGTGTTACAACTAGATGAGGTTTATTTACAAAGAGCTAGGG